>JAAYIG010000260.1 GCA_012523595.1 Fibrobacter sp. | reverse complement strand
TTTAAGCGCTGCTTTTTTTATTTCAAGTTGCGCATCAGAAGAAAGCTTCCTAAAATCTCGTTTTTCCATATCTTGAAAATAAATTATGCCCTATCACTTTGAGCAACATTTAATTGCCGAAGTAATAGCATGCCCCGTCACACCAATCGCAGACCTGAATGTCAGCTCTCCACCCATCCATCCTGTGACAACCAGCACCAGAGCAGTAGCTATGGAGAGGGAAATTCCAACCGGAACAACAGATTCAAGAGGATCCCCGACACGCAGAATCCAGTTTGAAAGTGTAAGCAGCATGGCAATTGTATTGCCGATCGCATGGACCCACCCAATATAGCCAGCTCGTGCTCTTCTGATAGTGGCAAAATCGATCAAACCAAATACAGCGGCAGTTATCCCCATCACAAACCCTGCTCCTGAAACCCACAATGCAGTCTGCGCCCAGCAGTTATTTCCTGTCAAAATGTACAGGCCATCAATAAACGGCAGAGCAATCAGAAAAGCGATAGGGAAGACGATAAAAATGGGATGAACAGGGTGACCGGATATGGAGGCAGTACTCCTGACTCCGGATACTCTGAACATCGGCGCGGTTTCTTTTTTTGTTTCCATGTTTCTCCTGTGATACACTTTTTATATAGACATCGTCAGTTTCCAAAGTCGGTATCGAAATCGGTATCGGTATCGTATCGAAAATTTATTGATTCCGATTCCGATACCGATACCGACCCCGATGATGAAACATTATAGCAAGGTTCTAAAAGTTTAACCCTGCTGCTGAAAGCAATCTCCTCCAGATACTGGCAGATAAAGAGTTATACGGCTGCTGACGAATTATAAACGGTCTGCCTTTTTTATTCCTGACCCTGAATTTTGTTTTTCCTGAGCTGGTTTTGTATACATGCAAATCAAAAACCGATCCTCGAAAACGCAGTGATTTCAGTTTAAGTTCCGGAAGCCAGTCGGGGAGGAGTGGATCGAGGAAAAGTATGTTTAACGGGGCAAAGGGTTGAAACCCGCACAAAATATTGACAAACAGACCGAAAGCCGCAGCATTCCAGGTTTGTGGCACATTAGCCCTGGGGAAGGCTCCAGGATGCCCATACAGTTCCCGGTCGTATCCACCCACACACTCCGGAACCCAGTCGTTTCTCCAGTGCAAAGCAAGATCAAAGTTTGCCTTGATCAAATCCATTGCCTCCCTGTCAAATCCATACCTTCTCAATCCAAAGGCTATGGATGCGTTTTCAACAGGCCAGATCGACCCCAGATGATAATCCAGAGGGTTAAAAGAAGGATGTGCAGAGGAAAGTGTTCTTACACCCCAGCCGCTGAACATGTCCGGTGAGAAAAGTGCCTTGACGACAAGGGGAACTTTTTCTGAATCTATGATTCCTGTTGCGAGACAATGACCCATATTCGATGTCCGGCTCCTTATTTTCCTCTTTTTTGAGTCCAGTCCAAGAGCGATATATCCCTCACTTTCAACCCAGAAATCCCGGTTAAATGCTTTTTTCAGCCTTATTGCCCTCTTCAGATACCGCAAAGCATCTTTGCGGTTACCTGTCATAAGTGAAAAGAAAGCTCCTGCCTGAAGAGCGGCATAGTAGTAACCCTGAGTTTCGCTCGTGGCTATCGGTGGGTCTACAAGCTCCCCATATTCATCAACTATGGCGTTTTCCGAATCTTTCCATGCCTGATTCCTGGGCCCATCAGGTGAGAGAGTCTTGTACTCCAGAAACCCGTCCCCATCCATGTCACCATACTCCTCTGCCCAGTCAAGTATCCTCCTGCAGATCGGCCAGATCTTTTTAAGCTGATCATTATCACCTGACCAGGCATAAGCAAAAGTAAAAGCGACTATGAACATAAAAGGGGATGAGAAATCACCGTAATAGCACCCGAAGGGATTCTTTCCAATTCTTGACAGGGGATCTCTCCTTGCCTGCTGGATAATTCTTCCAGGCTGCTCATCAGTTTCCGGGTTTACAACTTTCCCCTGGATTCTGGCAATCGATGTTAGAGAGGAATATGCTATCTTTCCTTCATCAAACAGTGTGATCATCCATGATGACGTAAGTGCATCGCGGGCAAACAGATGAGGATAGAGAGGATAGCCTGCAGCAGGTGTAAGCCACTCCTCACGTGCCCCGTCAAGGAGTGATGCAAACCCGACAGTTCTTATCGAGTGATTGACAACTCTACCGAATTGACTTCCGGGCGTTTCTATCCTGCAAAGACCGGAAATCCAGTTCTTAAGCACCTGTTCACGCTCGTTTGATCCTGCAAGATCCACAGGATCATCTGGATCATCTGCCCGTACATGTATCGCAGTCTTTATCCTTTCTCTTCTTGAGAGAGTAAACTCAGCCCTGATCTTTCCCTCTTTGTACTCCCATACGCCATCTCCGGATGTCTGTACCACGGTGCTGATCCAAAAATCAGGGTTGATACACCTTATTGTCAGTTTCTGATCGGTAAATTCCTGCTCTGAAGGCATCCCGGCAGCTATTCTATCTGACCGGATCTGATCGATAGTGATAAAATCCGCACTGCAGATCCATTCCAGTGTAAATCTGACCTGTTTTTCCCAGCAGTTTACAAGGATCAGTTCGCAATCAAAGCCTGACGGAGAAACGGTGCACTTTTTTCTTATCTCAATGTCTCGCTCAAGGATTCCATCCTGTCTCTCTATCATCCCTGAGCCGCTCCCGCCGGTTCCCCCCTCATGCACCTCCGGAAAGATCATCGAGCATTCTATAGTGTCCGGGTAATTTGTAAATACAGAGCAGAAATGGGGGAGTCTGCCGTTTATGCAAAGCTCGAGCTTCTGAAGATATCTTACACTCCTGAAAAAATACCCGTTCAACCCGCGACCGGTGATCTCTCCATGATGGTCTGCTATAAGAAGCGACTGACCTCGCCAGAGACAGTTTATCTCAGGATGAATCGAAGCCCGAAAAGGGGAGAAGAGGTCTTCATCCATTTTTTTTCCTCACCTGTCACTGTGCCTGAACCATAAGCTTAGATGTCCAGGAGAACCCCTCTTTACAATAGAAATGCCTTTCCTCTTTATAAATTCACCCAGATTTTTCATCTCACTCACAGTAAACCCCTTGCGAATTGATATTTTACCATCGGCAACAGCATAACTTCCCTTGAAAAAAGGGGCGGCAAGGGAGAAGGCAAGAAGGGAGAGAGGTGATCTGTAAAGGTCGTTGATCAGAAATCCGTAACCTGCACTCTCCGCCATCAATTGCAGCAGAGGTGCTATAGTCTCATCCTGCAGATGATGAAGGAAGTGGTTGACATAGATATAATCGGCTCTGTGACACTTCAGAGCTTCGAATGCATCAATGTGCTTTACCTTGATATTTCCACAGTCGATGCACTCTCTTCTGGCATATCTGACCGCAATCTCATTGTTGTCGATACAAGTGATAAAGCATTCGATATTTCTCTTCGTACAGACCCCGCTTAACCATCTTGCGATCTCTCCTCCTCCGCAGCCCAGTTCCATGACAGTGATACTCTTCAGTTTTCGTACGGAAACATCCCTGAGAATTGTTTTAAGGATAAGTTTTCTGATGCCGGAGAGGTAAAGGTTGATTGTTTTCAGATGATCAAAGGTGCGGGTTAACATGACAGGATCTATCTCTCCGGAATCCATTATCTCCTGACAGTTGGATCTTCCGGACCAGTTTGATAAGAGAAAACCCAGGTTGACAGGTCTCTTTTTCACGCCTGAACCTCTCCTCTATACAGACTTTAACAGAGTTCCATGCACCGACAGGCCGGCTCCAAAACCCAGAACGCATACAGATTCCCCTGAAGAGATATTTTCCTTTAATTTATCAATTGCAAACATTACCGACGGGGATGACATGTTGCCGTATTCCTTTAGAATATTCCTGGAAGTCCCGATTTTACTTTCAGTTAGAGAAAGTGAACTCTGGACAGAGTTGAGAATTTTTTCTCCTCCGGGATGAATCGCCCAGTTGTTGATTTCCGAAATTGCTGTTCCGGAAAGGAGATCTTTTACAAACGATGGGAGCAATGAACTGAGAATCTGCGGAAGCCCGGGGCTGAGTTTGTTATGGAGCTGGCCGTTTTTGTAAACATACCTGACAGCCTCACGGTATTGGGGAAATATACCGGAACAGGATGAAAGAATCTCAAAACCGGATCTTTCAGGGGAAACTATAAAAGCTGCTGCTCCATCACCGAAAAGCGCATTGGAGATCAGAAGGCTCATGTCATTTCCCATCTGAAAAGTGGCACTGCAGATCTCTACAGCTATTCCGGCCACTGTTATGTTTTCCGCCTGAACCAGGGAGGAGGCAAGCTGGAGATTGGGAATAGCTCCTCCACATCCCATTCCGGCAAGATCGTATACCCGCACAGAATTGTCCAATCCAAGCTCCTCTATCAGATATGAGCTTATTCCAGGACACAAATATCCTGTACAGGTATTTGTGATTATGGCATCGATAGATTTTATATCCACATCAGCCTTACTGGCCGCTTTTTTGAGTGCTTCTGCCGAAAGGGAAACAACCCATTTCTGAAAACGTGAAGCTCTGATATCGGGGTGTTCGTTTCTGATCTCTTCCAGTTCTCGGAGATTTTCTGCCGCAAAATGCCTTTTCTTTATCCCCGGATGTAAAAGCACCTTCTCCAGTACATCAAGAGAGCGGGAAGATAACTCTTCTGAATAGTGATGCTTCAGCAGTTCTGAAATCTGACTCTGTTCCAATGAAAGTGAAGGAACTGCGGTTCCGATTGAGTTAAGATATGCCGCCATCTATACCTTTCCAATCACCAATGCAGCCAGATGCCCCCCAAACCCGAAAGATTCAGTCAGGGCGTTCTTTACTGGATGCGAGATTGTTTCTCTGGTAAAGTTCAGGGACTTTACCTGGGTTTTAATATTCTTACTTCCATGAATTTTGTTATGACAGACAGAAAGCACTGTTACTGCAGCCTCGAGTGCACCACTGGCACCAAGAACATGCCCTGTAAGAGATTTGGTACTGTTTACAAGGACATCACTGCCGAACACCCTCTCGATTACATCCGCCTCTATCTGGTCATTTAAAACAGTTCCGGTCCCGTGGGCATTGATATAATCGATCTGATGAAGATCGAGACTGGCCTGTGCCACAACCGACCTTAAAAGGCTCTCTATCTGTTTGCCATCCGGCTCCATCATCATCAGATTGTATGCTTCGAATTTTTCCTTATACGCTTTAATCTCAGCAAG
>JAAYIG010000259.1 GCA_012523595.1 Fibrobacter sp. | reverse complement strand
TCCATTCTGCTGAAGCGGCAGACTGTGGACTTTGATGATCTTCTGCTGCTTCCTTTGAAGATACTGACTTCAAACCCCGATATCCTGCATAAATATCAGAAACGTTATAAATACATCTCCATCGATGAGTTTCAGGATACAAACGCAGTCCAGATGAAGCTGGCCTCATTGCTTGCATTCCCAGAAAACAATATCATGGTTGTAGGTGATGATGATCAGGGGATCTACTCCTGGCGCGGAGCAGAGATCCAGAACATAATCTCATTTGCCGAGAAATTCGATGGATGTACCACGGTGATTCTTGACAGAAATTACCGTTCTACCCGGCAGATAATCGAGGGCGCACATGCGGTGGTGGAAAAAAACCGGATAAGAAAACCAAAAAAGATAATCGCTGTTTCGGGTGACGGCGACCCGATAATGCACTACAAAGGTGATGATGAAGAGGATGAGGCAGCATGGATAGCCGCCACCATTTCGGAAAATGACAAGCACACCTCTTTCAGCGCCAGTGATCATGCTATACTGCTGAGGACAAATGCGATGATGCGACGATATGAACTGGAACTCAGAAAAGCCGGAGTTCCCTACCGGGTCAGCGGTGCTATGAGTTTCTTTGAACGCAAGGAAGTAAAGGACCTGCTGGCGTATCTCAGGTTTTTTGCAAACCCCCAGGATGAGTTGAGTATGACAAGGGTACTGAAGGTTCCGAACAAAGGGATCACACCCTCAACTCTGGAGATCCTCGATGATTTCGCGGCATTAAGAAAAATGAGCCTCTTCGATTCGATGCTGAGGCATTCGGAACTGGAAAAGATCAGTGCCGAACAGCATGGTAAAATAGAATCTTTTCTCTCCATGTACAGGAAGTACAGCGAAAAATTCGAAACCGGTCCCCTCTCATCAGCCCTGAGAGACTTGCTCAATGAAACAGGATATCTCGAACATCTTGCCCGTGCCTCAAAAGAGGATAACGACCCTGAGAAGCGTACCGAAAACATAGAGGAGTTGATTCACGGACTGGAGACTTATGAGCAAAAATTCCGCTCAAAAAAACCGACTCTTGCCGGTTATCTCCAGGAGATAGCAATAATGAATTCTGAAGACAGTGAGGATGATGCACCGGGCTTAAAAAAAGGTGTTGTCCTTATGACACTGCATAAATCAAAAGGCCTGGAATTTCCGGTTGTTTTCCTGGCTGGACTTGACAAAGACTACATTCCATCACCGAAAGCAGTTCAGGAAGGCAATATAGATGAAGAGCGGAGGCTCTTTTATGTCGGTATGACCCGTGCCCGGAAAAGACTATATCTCACATATCCCGGTACAAAAGTTTTCAGAGGAAAACAGCGCGTTGTCACACCATGTCCCTTTCTCAATGAGATTCCCGAAGAGCACCTTGATGGCAAAATCGGTGAAAAGCAGGATGAAGAGAAGCAGCAGTTTATGGAGAACTTCTTCAAAGAGATGAAGGAGAAATTTGCTGCCCAGAAATAGAGGCAGCATACCCTGACAATCCCGCTCTGGTCTGGTCAAATCAGCCTATCGGTACTGTAATTCTTTCAAAAAAGACATCAAGAGTGTGCAGAAGCAGCCTGATATCGAAGGTCCTCCGGTCCATCAGGATAAGATTTGTATCGGAGATCCCGTGCCTGAGCTCCCTGTAGTGTTCCATGTTTACCAGGAATATTTTCAAGGTTTCGTTACGGCCCGCCTCGCGTTCTTCTCCGTAAATATTGATATCGAGAGGTGATCCCGGTTCCGGAATTGAGATAATCACCCTTTTATGGCCGGAAACATCTGATGGTATCTGGTTGGTAACAATGACCTTAAAGCCGTTATTCCGTAAAGCAACGACCATGGGATGATAAATGGCGCAGTCATTATAGACTACAACCACATCAGACACTCCTCCCTCCACCCTCTGTCCATCACTCCTGAGCTCACGAATCTGCAGATTCAAATAGGAACAGAGTTCCTTGAGCTGCCTGACTATGTATGCGAAAAACTTTTCATCAGGTCCGGAACCCATCTGAAGATCCTTCAGCATCTCTGCGGGGATCTCCTCCAGTATCTCATCGCAACTGTGTCCCAGTCCGAATGCCTTTGCCAGCAGATTCCCGATAAAGACCGACTCCTGGAGAATCTTGTCATTTAAAGAAGAATTCTTCAGAATTCGCTCGGGGTCATGATGATTCAAAATTGCCATCGACACCGATGTGGGGAAATTCCATTTTGAGGTAAGATAGTGCCCCAGATTTGCATGAGTAAACCCCATAAGCGTCTCCTCTGCTTCATAAAATGCGCAGATATCGCTCATGGTTTTATCAAGGAGCCGTGGGAACACGTTTTCAAAATCATTATCGAGCGGAATCTTCCCGAAATCATGCAGAAGCCCGGCCATAAAAGCCAGATCCGGTCTGGCCATACGGCAATCGATACAGATCTTCTCGGCTATCAATCCCACCGCAAGTGAGTGGAGCCAGAATTCACGTCTGCCAAATCCCCGGTTGCGGTAAATTTCCGGTGACAGGTCAATAAGTGAAAGACAGGCCATTATGCTTCTGGTTTCTCTGAAACCGAGGCGGACCACCGCTTCCTTGACATCCGTTATTCGTCCGTATCTTCTTGCGTATTGAACAGTATTGGCAATCTTGAGAATAGCGGAGGAGACAGCCGGGTCGGTAGAGATACACTTTGCGAGTTCAAGGGTGCAGGCATCCGACTCGATAATATCCATCGCTTTTATAACTGTAAATGGAAATCCCCAGTTCTTGTAAAGCGACTTGCTGATTTCCTGCATTTTTCTGTCAACAGGGATCGAAAGATCAAAGAGATGTTCCGCTATCATCCGGTTCTGATCG
>JAAYIG010000258.1 GCA_012523595.1 Fibrobacter sp. | reverse complement strand
GCAAAATGGTGCTTCAGGAAGAATTGAGTAAATGGGTAAAGGGGTTGGTTACCGAGATGAACGATCCCGGAGAGGAATTGATAGCCACGCATCCGCTGAAGGCTGCCGATGTGGTGGTCAGTGAGATCGAGGATAATCCGGGATTTTTCTCTGTGAGTCTCTCAGTGATGCCGTATTTTCAGATTGAAGGAATTGATATAAGTTTATCACTGGTTTCACAGATGCCAAAAGGAAAGTAATATTCAACCTGGTTCCCGCAGTGTCTCATCGATAACCTGCGGAATTCAGAATAAACGCCAATATGGATGAAAGGAGTGCTTTATGCCCATTCCAGCTTATATGTGGCTCAAAGATGATGCGGGTAATGCGGTAGAGGGTTCTGTTGACGTGGCCGGAAGAGAGAAGAGCGTAGAGGTACTGGCATTTGATCATGAGGTCAGGATTCCTACGGACCCGGATTCCGGAAAATTGACAGGAACAAGAAAGCATGAAGCCATAAAGATTGTCAAATCCTTCGACGCATCGTCACCTTACCTTTATAAGGCGGTTTGTGAGGGACAGACTTTTTCCGAGGTGGAGATCAAATGGTACCGTATCGATGATACCGGGACAGAGACGGAGTACTTCAATCACAGGCTTCAGGGAGTGAAGATCTGCTCTGTCAAGCCAGTGATGCACAATGTCAAAGATCCTTCCAAAGAGAGATATGTCCATCTTGAGGAAGTACAGATGCGTTACCAGAAGATAACCTGGTCGTATGTGGATGGAAATTTACAGGCTTCTGATTCCTGGAAGGAAGGGCGCTGAGGTGATTGGAAAAAGGGGGTGGCTCTCATAAGAACCGCCCCTCAGTTAATTTCTGGTCCTTCAATGCGTGCTGAATCGTATTCCAGAGCAACTCCATAGAGAACGGTTTGTGCAGAAAGTTGACATTGTTATCGAGAACCCCTTTGTCAACGAGTATGTCATCGGGATATCCTGACATATAAATCACCCTGATTCCCGGGATCATCGATGAGATTTTCTCGTACAGTTCCTTACCGTTCATTTCAGGCATGATCAAGTCAGTGATGAGCAGATCAAATTTGCCGGCGTTTTTTACCACCATATCAAGTGCCATTTTGCCATTCTCTGCTTCCGTTACCCTGAGACCCTTACTCGTAAGAAATCTGCTGATTGGTGAGCGCACTATCAGTTCATCTTCTACCAGAAGAATTGAAGCATTGCACAGGGCTGCATCTGTCCGGGAATGTTTATGGCTTGACAAAACAGGTGTTTCAGCCTCGAAACATCTGGGAATATAGATAATAAAGGAGGAACCTTTCCCTGGTTCTGTTTCCACCTGAATTGTCCCGCCGTGCTGTTTGAGTATGCCGTAGGCGGTAGCCATACCCAGCCCGGTTCCCTTGCCTTTCTTCTTTGTGGTAAAGAAAGGCTCGAAAACTCTGCTTTTTGTTTTTTCATCCATGCCGGTGCCGGTGTCGGTTACCTTCACTACAATGTAGTTTCCGTTAAAGAGTTCCGGACTGAGTGATGTTGATTTCAGCCGCAGTTCGACTTCACTTGTATCAAATGTTAATGTGCCCCCATCAGACATCGCGTCCCTGGCGTTCACTGCAATAATGAGAAGAATCTGCTCAATTTGAGAGACATCAGCCCTTATATTGCCGATACCGGGAGAGAGTTTCATCTCTATGTTGATATTCTCACCAATCAGTCTTCTCAGCATACCTGAGATGTTTTTCAGGATATTATTGACGTTGACGATCGATGTCTGCAGGAGTTGCTTTCGACTGAAGGCCAGGAGCTGGTTTACCAGGTTTTTTGCCCTGTCGGCTGCACTGATAATTTCCTTGAGGTTTTCAGCTTCCGGGTGGTCTTCACCAAGCTTTTGAAGTACAAAGTCGGCATAAGCGACTATTGGCAGGAGGATGTTATTGAAATCATGAGCTATGCCTCCTGCAAGCTGTCCGATCAGCTCCAGTTTCTGTGATTGTCTCAATTGTTCCTCAAGATGACTGCGTTCTGTGATATCCTGCAGGACAAGCACTATGCCCTCAGATTCTCCTTCACGTGAGATAATTGGAGTACTGTTGCAGCTAATCAGCAGCTCTTTTCCGGTCTTTCCAATGAGAATGAGTGGATCTACAGATGAGTTGAAGTCTTTTATAGAAAAGATGAATGGAAGCAGGTTGTCATCAGAACCTTTCTTAGTGATACGGCATATCTGCCAGAGACACTTTCCCGAGGCTTCCTGTGAGCTCCACCCTGTCATCTTTTCTGCAGCGGGGTTCATGCGTATAATCTGTGCCCTGTGATCGGCCGCAATCACTGCATCACCGATACTGTTAAGAGTAATACTGAGGCTCTCTTCGTTTCTTTTCAATGCTTCCTCAGCTTTGAGTCTCTCGGTAACATCATTGATAAGAACAATCTGCGCCTGCTGATCTCCTTCAATCTGCAGGGAATGAGATACGATTTCCACATGGAAGATTTCCCCGT
>JAAYIG010000257.1 GCA_012523595.1 Fibrobacter sp. | reverse complement strand
CATCGATGGAGATGTATTTATAACGTTTCTGATATTTATGCAGGATATCGGGGTTTGAAGTCAGTATCTTCAAAGGAAGCAGCAGAAGATCATCAAAGTCCACAGTCTGCCGCTTCAGCAGAATGGAACTGTAAGAATTATAAACCCGGCTGATTTTGCGTTCATCTGGGTTTTCTTTTTTGTAAGTGTCAGGGTCAAGGGATGAGTTTTTGGCAAGACTGATAACAGTTGCGAATTCCAGGGGATCCTGATCTTTGAGCCCCCGAACACCTGTTGCACGCATGATACTCTTGAGTGTGGCAATTTTTTCGTGCTCATCAATGATGGAAAAATTCTTTTTCAGGCCGCATGCCTCTCCGTCCTCGCGCAGGATTTTTACCCCCAGGCTATGAAAAGTGCACAGGGTCATCCGGTCCGCAATCTTTGCGGATGTCAGGTCTGCGACCCTCTCCTTCATTTCCTTAGCTGCTTTGTTTGTAAATGTAACCGCGAGTATTTCTTCCGGCTTGCACAGTTTTTCACTGACCAGACGCGCAATACGCATTGTCAGAACTCTTGTCTTTCCGCTCCCGGCCCCAGCAAGCACCAGAAGAGGGCCTTTATTGTGCAAAACCGCTTTTTTCTGATTTTCATTCAATCCTTTGGTAAAATCAGTCATATCTCAATATTCCAATTCATTATTTCAGGTTAAAAAGAGCCAGGGAGATTCCAGGCAATCACCGAAGAGAAGGCAGGTCTGAGGACTCATCACTTCATTGGTGAAAATAAGGTTTAAAAATAATTCCGGAACCCGCAGATGCAGTCATCTGTGATTTTATGGAAATTTGTTTTCAGGGAGTGACAATAGAATTGCCGGAGATTTAGAATATAAGAGTTTTTGGTTTGTAAAAATTTGGATTAGATTGCATCAATTTTAAATTATTTTATCTGTATATGGCATTCATGTCCATCAAAGATCTCTATGTATAACCTCATAAGCTTCGCTGGAATATTCCTGCTCATTGGCTTTGGCTGGCTGCTTTCCACAAACAGGAGAGTTTTTAATTGGCGGGTGGTGCTCTGGGGGGTAGGACTTCAGATAGTTTTTGCCCTCTTTATTTTCAGAGTTCCGGCAGGGTCCAGATTTTTCCTCCTGATTAATGATTTAGTCGTAAAAGTGGTGGAGGCGTCTTCTGAAGGCGCAAGGTTTGTGTTCGGACCGCTTGCGATTCCTCCGGGAGTGAGCGGCTCACACGGGTTTATTCTGGCATTTCAGGGACTACCCACTATAATCTTTTTCTCTGCTCTGATCTCAGTGCTTTATTTCCTGAATATCATGCCGATGCTGATCAGGTTTTTCTCGGGTATTTTTAGCAGACTGATGAGAATATCCGGAGCCGAGTCACTCTGTGTGGCATCGAACATTTTTGTTGGAGTGGAATCTGCATTCACAGTGAGACCCTACATTGCTGAGATGACAAGATCGGAACTCTGCACCATGCTGACTGCAGGGATGGCCACGGTTGCATCAAATGTCCTTGCGCTGTATGTCTTTACACTTCAGCAGTCTTTCCCGACCATAGCCGGTCATCTCATTTCTGCATCAATTCTTTCCGCTCCTGCTGCGATAGTAATGTCAAAGGTGCTTTACCCGGAAGAACAGCACCCCAGGACACTGGGTATCTCTGTAAAGCCGGACTATGAGAAAGAGGCAAATGTCTTTGAGGCGGTGATAAACGGGGCTAATGCAGGTGTGAAGGTGATAGCCGGAGTGGCAGCGCTTCTTATTGCTGTTCTGGGCCTTGTGGCGCTTATCGATATGATTCTCAACGGTGCCGGAGGAGCGGTCAATTCGTTTCTGGAAATTAATATTGACTGGTCTCTGAAGGGCTTGCTGGGGTACCTTTTTTATCCCTTTACCCTGGTAATGGGGGTACCTTTGCAGGATGCGACGGTGATCTCTCAGATTGTCGGTGAGCGTGTTGTTGCTACAGAAGTAGCTGGATATCAGGATCTTGCTAACGCTATTTCCGGTAATCTGATTTCAGAACCCAGGTCGGTAATAATTGCCACCTATGCTCTGTGCGGATTTGCGCATGTAGCCTCGATGGCAATATTCGTGGGAGGTGTATCTGCACTTGCTCCCTCAAGAACAAGAGCTCTTTCTCAAATCGGTTTCAGGGCACTTCTTGCAGCGACTCTGGCATGTATGGTGACAGCGTGTGTTGCCGGAGTCTTCTTTACAGGAAATTCAATTTTACTGGGATCGGTGGAATAATGAAAATATTGAACTTTCTTATCTGGGTGCTTCCTTTCCTTGTTCTTGTATGCGCGTATTTTGGTTTTCGCAGCAAAGCACACAGGAAGATTCGATACCTGGTTTATGCGATCGTTGTTTTTATCGCTTTTTTATTTGACCTGATGGGGATTTCATTCAAAGCGGATCAATTTGATTCTGTGCTGAAACTGATGGTGCTGTTTATAGTGAGTGAAGTGTGTTGGAATTTTTTGCGTCTGAAAAACCGCATTGCTGCATCTGCACATATTGCCGGCAGCTTCATAGTCTTTTTTCTGGCATACAGCGGATGGGTTTACAGCGGACCATCGGGTGCACAAGCTATATGGAAAGCAGATGTTGCCGGCAGTTACTTGAGCGGAAAAACAATGTATGTAGTTAAAGAAAGAAAAATGGTCCGGTTGGGAGAAAAGAAACGGATATTTGAGCTGCATAAAGTCAAAAACAATCTTCCTTTAGAGAGTGAAATCAACACCTGGGAGGTGCCAGAGAGCTATGCTCTTGCGGAATTTTCCTTTGGTTGGTCAACTACACCTGAGGGTGTGAATGTGGACCTGATTAGTGGCGGAGATACACTCTGGACCCTGGTGGAAGATGATCCCATGGAATGACACTTCTCTTTTTCACGTGTGCATTACGTATATTTTTATTTCTATTCTCGGAAATTGTCAGAAAAAGGGGACGATGATGAACAGATGTAAAGTGCTTACAGCTACAATAGTTTTCGCGGCGGTTTCTGCGTACAGCCAGGTGGTCTCATTCAGTTCCCCTGTGCCGTGGGCAACTCAGCGAAATGACACTATCATTGCCAGAGCGCAGATCGATACTGCACAGATCAAGAAAAAATCCATTTCTCTGACTCTGTCGCTCGTCTCAAACGGCAAGAAAAAAGCCTTGTCCAGCAAGACTTTCAAAATCTCCGATTATGCGGGAGAGTTTTCCTTTGGAAGCATCAAGAAGGATCTTGTAGGCGGAAAAGAGTTCCTTCAGATCGACTGGAGCGCTTCGGATGGTCAGGAGAAGGGTACAATTGCCCCTATAGGAATAGTGAATCTCGATAAGGTTAATAAAAGCGAGCCACTGAAAGCCCTGCGCGTCGCTTCTGATGTATCTCTGAGTGCTGTTGCATCTGCAGTTAAAAATGAAAACTTCAGCACCGTTGGGAATTTCCGGTACGCAGCCACATGGAATAAGGATGCTTTCTTTGTGGTAATCGGTAAGAACCAGGATTCCGGTTCTGTGCGGTTTATTATCGATGGAAAGAGTGGGAAAAACGCGTTTCTTTCTTATCCTGACAGGATAGTCAGCTATTCTCCTGGCAAAGATTCACTGGGTGCATTTCATTTCACACGGGAGTACAAGGACAACGCTATTCAGTACACATCCCGGAAGTGGCAATCTGAACTGAACAGAGAGATTGTCAATGATAAGGTTGTGATCAGAATTCCCTGGTACGATACAGGGATAGTTCCTTTTGAGGAAAGGTCTATCGGGCTGGGTGTTTTTGCTGTGGATCAGGGGGAAAAGGTGACTGCTTCGGTTCCGGAAAAAGCGCAGTACTATATTCCGGGAACCTGGGGAGATGTTGTTCTGCAGAAATAGTGGTGGAAGAATTAAATTGCGGAATCTGGTAAAATTAGGTATTTTCTTAACCTGATTTTTGCTCTTTAGACATAGAAATACATGGTGGCTGTAGTTCAATTGGTCAGAGCCCTGGATTGTGGTTCCAGTTGTTGGGGGTTCGAGTCCCCTCAGCCACCCCATTAAGATACATAAACAGGCTGTTTTTCGCGATTTGGGTGAAGGATAGCCTGTTTTTTTATTCTCCTCTTTCTGACATCATTTTTCCAGATTTTGCTTTGAATTTCAGTTTTTAAAAAAAATTGAAGGGCTTCTTACAAAAGCGCGGATCTCGCGGGGGCCAGGGACGGACTATTTTTATCTTTTTTTTCGTAGACTCTTTCCAGGGCTGATCATTTTGGGGGGCTTCTAAGGAAGGTGGTTATATCTCTGTTTTATACCGGGAAGTTGGTTTCTTGTCAGGGACGGACTATTTTTTTCTCTGTTCTCGTTAGGTTAGGGACGGACTTTTTTTTAAATTTCAATCTTCCTTCGGGCACAGGATTTTCGCCTTATTTCCCCTTACTACCTTTCTTGAGGAAAAAATGTCCCGAATGGCCTGTCTGGAATCACCAGGAGCCATTCTCGATGTAGTAGTGTTCTTTATCGAGCGCAAAGTGTTGCGATGGGGGAGACTTTTACCTGAAGAGGACTTATTTCGACACCATTAAGGTAGGCATTTTTCAGTTTTTGAGCGTAGGAGGGGTCTATATCGAATGCTGGTGTAAATATTTCCACATCGCTGCGTTGAATTACAAAGAGCATGACAGCCCTGAAACCGGACTCTTTGGCTTTAATAAGAGTGGCAAGGTGTTTCTGGCCTCGTTTTGGACTGCATCTGGGAAACAGGCATATATTCCGTTTTTTAAGGTGACATTTTTTACTTCTATGAAGCATTTTTCGTGATCATTTTCGGCATAAAGATCAAAACGGCAATCTTCAAATGTAACCTCTTTTTTTATTACAGTGTATCCTGATAATTCAGGAATAAGATTGTGTTGAAGAATTTCTGCTGAAAGTTTGTTAGGGATTAAGGTGTTAATCCCTACCAGTCATCGTTGATCTTTATCATCTCCCATGTGTATTTTGTCCGTCGGTGAGACCCTGCACTTTCTGAGATGTAAACATCGACACAACTTTTCATGGAACCGGGGTTTGTACAATGTGCTGTTACAATCCTACCGTTATCGAGTCTTATATCGGCTAAAAAGCGTTTATAACGTTTAATAAGATAGCCGTGGGTGAGGGGTGTACGGAAATTCATGGAATAACTAATCACTGAAGAATTATTCTATTAAAGGGATTGGGTCATTGGCAGATGCTGTATCTGAAGATTAATAAATATTATATGCATGTATTATATGTATAGAACAAGCTAATGACGGACTTATTTTTTCTTCTCTTTTTCCATTTCTTTTTTTTTACACCAGGGGACGGACCATCTTATTAATTTGTGGTTTTCCTTCGGCCCAGGATTTGCATCTCCTTACCTCCACCTTACATCCATCTCATCCTTTCGCCGGAGGAAAATATGCCCCGAATGGCCCGTATAGAATCGCCTGGTTCCCTTTTCCACATAATGGCGCACTCTGTTGAGGGAAAAGAACTCTTTATCGATGACGACGACAGGGTCGATTTCCTTTCCCGTTTTGCGAAAGGGTTGAAAAAATGCGAATTCCAGTGCTATGCATGGGTTCTGATGGACAATCATTACCACTTTCTTATCAGAACAAGTCATCTGCCCTTGCACAAGCTGATGCGCCCCTTGAACAGCGGTTATGCAGGCAGATACAACAGGAAATATAAAAGGAGAGGGTATCTCTTCCAAGACAGATTCAAGTCTGTTCTTTGCCAGGAGCAGGAATACGCTGCTACACTGATCAAGTATCTTCACCTTAACCCTTT
>JAAYIG010000256.1 GCA_012523595.1 Fibrobacter sp. | reverse complement strand
CCTTTTCTGAGTGCGGAGGGTTATCTAATATGCAGCTACCTAAATCGCGGCGCCGTCAAAAACTTCGGGAAAAGAAATGCCAGTACCCCGGATGCGGCAAGATCTTTTTCGGCATCCATATTTCCAAATATTGTCCCGAACACCGCCAGGACAGATATCGTATAAGAAAGCGGACAAAGCCTGAGGATGTAAATATTAAAAATCAGACTTTCAAGCATAACTACACAGAGGTAGTTACCCTTGTCATGAACTGCGCTCTGGAGGGCTGTGATCACCAGTTTGAGGTTAAAATTTACCCCCGGCAGTATATATATCCAAAATATTGCCCTGAGCATCGAAACGAGTATAAGCGAATCCGCCATCTTCAACTGATCGGCAGAGAGGATCTGATCGAGCAGATGAAAAAGGAAAGTGAGAGTTTTGAAATTGAGCATTCTGGCAAGGAAGATGATGTAGAAGTCGGGGTGATGGAGGATGTAGCTTAAGGAAGAAAGAAAGAGGGATTCAACGGCTTTCAACAGAAATCAGGGAGACTGATTTCTGCTGAAAGTTTTTTTTAACATGTGTCAGTTTCTGCCAATCTGAAAACATAAGTTAAAAACTTTCAGAGCTCATTTCCGCACAGAATTGCCTTGGTTTTACCTGCCTCAAATCCTATTTTTGGGTAAATATCTTCATCGTTTTTGCAGGTGTTAAATGAGTTCGTCTGATCAGGCAATACAAGAAGTAAGTGGAAGTGTACAGAGGTTTTTTGATACTGCTTTCACCGGAATAGAAGTTTCAGGACCGGATCTCAACTCTTCAGAAATCCAGAAATGTCCCCTGATGCTTGTGAGTACACATCGCAGCCATGTGGATTATTTCCTTGTGGGGCACATTTTTTTCGGGAAAGGGTTTAGGGGGTTGAGGTTTGCCGCTGGTGACAACCTGACAAACCTTCCATACCTGGGCCCCCGGTTCCGGAAATGGGGCGCATTTCCGGTATCGCGTGATACCGGGTTTGAACGTAATTATGTTCGTAATCTCTGCAAGAGTGTAAAATCGATGCTTGAAGGGGGGCAAGCGGTGATTCTCTTTCCGGAAGGAGGGAGAAGTTATTCGGGTGCAACTCTTGATGTGAAATACGGGATTCTGGGAGCATCGGTGCTTTTGCAGGCGGAGAAACCGCAGAATGATGTTTACCTGCTGCCTATGGCAATTTCCTATGAATATCCTCCGGACTTGCCGTATTTCAGGATGCTCTTGAAGGGGAAGCAACTTCGAAAACGCTCTAACCCTCTTTACAAAAGAGTATGGGGAAATCTCATGTATTTCGGTGCAGATATTCTTGCCTATGTACCGGTTGTTTCGTCCAGGTATACCGGAAAAAAGTACGGAAAAATCTTCCTCGATTATGAAGAACCTGTTACTGTACGTGAAATAGTTGATGTTGCGGCCGGGAGGCTGGAGAATGCCCGTGATGAGTTCTCATCACACAGGGCATCGATGCAGAAAGTGAGTGAGTTCATACAGAATAAATTCCTCAATCTTTACAGAATCTTACCCGCTCATCTGGTCTCTTTTGTTCTGAAGGAGGGGAAGAGTTCTACTCCGGAACAGATATCAGAACAGATTCCCATGCTGCTGGAGAAGCTCTCTGCTGCTTGTCGTAATCTGAAGCAGGTCTGGGGAGAAGAGCCCCGGAGGATTGTTGAAACAGGAATGCAGCAGCTTTTAAGGCTTAAGGCAATCAGCTTGGAAAAAGACAATGTGATTATAAATAAACCGGAGATCGTGGATTACTATGCCGCATCGATCAGAATGTGAGGTGACTTTTGTTGTTTGAAAGCTATCTTGTTCTGCCCACTGTAGTTGAGCTGAAGGCTGATGAAAAGGTGGAAGCACTCCGGGAAATCTCCCTTACTCTGTGTAAAGCTCTCGATGTGCGTAAGCAGAAGACGATTGTAGATGAAATTCTCAAGCGGGAGGAATCGGCCTCCACTTTTATCGGTCAGGGACTTGCCCTTCCTCAGGCCAGAGTGCAGATAAAAGATGAGTTTGCGATTATTGTCGGACGCAGTCTGGCCGGGATAAATTACGATGCGGCACGGGGCGCACTGGCGCACATTATTGTTCTTCTGGTGGCCAGAGATGACGCTGACAACAACAAACAGATCCAGATCCTCTCGGAACTTGCTGCTTTTTTCAAAACCGATTTTGTACGGGACCAGATACTTTCTTTCGAGG
>JAAYIG010000255.1 GCA_012523595.1 Fibrobacter sp. | reverse complement strand
ATTAAGGATCAGGAACCGGATCAGGAGATCTCATCAGAACCGGTTCAGCAGGAATCAGAGGAAGCGGTTGAGGTTGAAGAAAAAGCGGAAGCCCAGGATTCACCTGCTGCAGTGATTGCCCCGGAAGAGGAAGTAAAAGCGGTTGATTGGGAATTGCAATTTGAGCCTGAAGAGGAAGCTGTTGAGGAGCCTGCTAAGCAAGAGGAACCTCAAATATCTGCGGTTGAAGATGGGATCAAAGAGGAGGGGGAAGAGGAGCAGGAATTTGTTGAAATAACTCTGGGGGAAAAGTCAGAAGAGGGTGTTGATGCGGAGATCCCTGCTGAGCCGGAGATCTCTCAGGATGTTCCTGAAGAGAGTAAAATCGATGAAGTCCAGCAAGATGTGGAGGCCTCTGCAACCCCTGCTGATGAACCGATAGAGAGTGAGCAGGAATCTGAGGATGAAGAGTTCACAATGGAAACAATAATGGATCTGGATATAAGCCGGATTCCTCGTTCTCCTCAGGAGTTACCGAGCGAACTTCGCATGCCTGAAAAAAAGGCTGAACTTTCCGAGTTTGAGGATAACTTTAAAGAGATTGAAGCTTCCATTTCTGAAAAGACCGACACTGATTATGGCACCGTAACACAGGTAAAAGCCGAAGAAAAGGTAGTCGGAGGTGAACCAGAGCAGGAAATAGCCTCACTGCAGTCTCATGGGGGTGAGGTGATCGGTCCTGCTTATGAATTGCAGGAAGAAGAGTCGGGTATTGAAGTCTTTGAGATAAAAGATCAGGCGGATGAGGAAAAGAAACCTGAAGAAAAGGCGAAGAGTGAAGGGAGTGAAGATCATGATATGCTGACTGGTGATGATATCGCCAGTAAGATTGATGCTTTCTTCAAACTCTAAATCTGTCTGTTTACATTACAGCGGCCTTATCCTGCGCAAGAAGCTCCAGAATAAGACCGCTGCTTTTTTTTATGAACCGAGTGCTCTTGAAACTTCATTTCTGTCTTTACCTGCAGTAAAATTGCTACTTTATTTTTGAACAATCTCCTTAAAAAACTCTATTGCGCCCTTTATATCATTTTCATCCGGATGTCCTTTTGCGATTCCACCGATAAGTTTAAGAGGGCCAAATGTGTCAAAACCTTTGCATCCATAGGTTCCAAGCAACTGGCCGGACTTTTCTTCGATGATCCGTTTCATCTCCTTTGTGTTGCCTCTATTAGCACCATAGGTATTTATAAGAAATACTCTTTTTTTAACCGGCAGGTTGTTCCTGGCAAAATCCATAACTTCCCTGCTGAATTTACCGAAATATGTACCGGATGCAAACCCTGTCAGGTCGTAACCGGATAAATCTGCCACTTTACTTTCAACCACATTGATCAGTGTTATATCATACTTTTCCTTAATGGCATCCAGAAGTTTCTTCGTATTCCCATGATGCTGGGAGTAGTATGCAATAGCAACTTTCACAAGTATACCTCCTTTTTGTTTTCATTTTTCATTCGATACCGGACATGGTACCTGTCGTCTGATCTTGTTTTATAATTACCTGTTAAAGCAACATCTATTTTTACAGAATTAAATGGACAATCTGCCCGCTTCAGGTGTGTTATTTACATTGAATTGCCCGGGCTATTTCTTGAAAATAGTTTTTACTTCCGGTTAACAGCGTTTCCTTTTGGATGGAATGCTTCAAACCGGCCAAATGAAAAGAGGTAGTGGTAATAACAAAGAGTGTGAATTATTTTATTAGTCTTTTTTAGCCGGGAGGGATTATGGGAAAAAAGCTGGAATATCTTCGCCTGAATATCTTTAGTCTCATGCTGATAGCTACTGTTGTGGCCAGATACTTTACTCCAGAACTTCAGCAAAACCCCCAGTTCTCTTTTGCATACCTGGATCCGGGTACCGGAACAATGATAATTTCTGCTATTGTGGGGATTTTCGCAACCATAATTCTCGGAGTAAAAACCTTCTGGTTTAAAATCGCATCTTTCTTTAAATCTAAAAAGAAAAATTGATTTTTATTCTCATTCACAATAATTCGAAAGCAGATTGTGAAACAGAATCCTTTCCTTTCGCTGAGCCTGTTTTTTAAATCATTTCAGAATTACAGGGCATTCAACAAGCTTACAGATGATCAACGCAACATAGTGGTCTATTCGGAAAGCGGCCAGGACTGGCATCATTTCCGTAAGATCATTGAAGAGTTGTTATCAAATTCCAGATCCGTATGTTATATCAGTTCGGATCCTCTGGATCCGGGGCTTTCTAAAAAACATCCCTTGTTTATGCCCTTCTACATTAAACCTGGTTTTTGGCAGATCATGCTCTTTCAGTTCCTGAAAGCAGACAGCCTTTTGCTGACCATGATAGATCTGAACGTTTTTCAGCTCAAACGATCTATCAATCCTGTTCATTACATATATCTGTTCCATGCCATGGGCAGTACCCACATGGTTGATTTTGAGAACTCCTACGATCACTATGACACAATTCTTTGTGTAGGGCCACACCAGATCAGGGAGATCCGTAAACGGGAGCAGATGAAAGGGCTTGCTCCCAAGAATCTGATTCCTCATGGATATGCCAGGGTAGAGGAGCTTTATAATGAAGCTGCCAAAAGGTGTAAACCTCCGCAAAAACCTTACTCAATCCTGCTGGCTCCTACCTGGGGGGAGAATTCGATACTCAATCTTTGCGGTAAAGAAATAGTCGGTGTTTTACTCAATGCCGGATTCAGGGTTACCCTGCGTCCTCACTACCAGACTCTTAAACTCACTCCCAAAGTAGTGGAAGAGATTTTAAGGCTTTACGGACAAAACCCCTTACTCAAATATGTCAACCGCATGGGTGATACAGATTCGCTTTTTGATTCTGATCTCCTGGTGTGCGACTGGTCATCTACATCTATTGAATATGCCCTTGGCCTTGAGAAGCCGGTTTTATACATAGATGTCCCCCGTAGAGTAAGAAACCCCTCATACCAGGAACTGGGACTGGAGCCCATGGAGGTAAGTATCCGTAATGAAGTGGGATTCGTACTCAAGATGGATGAACTCGAAAAAGCGCCACTTGTAATTGAGAAACTTCTGTCTGATCCCGAGCAATTCAAGAAGAAGATTTCCAATTTACGGGAGAATATCCTTTTTAATTTCGGAAAAAGTGTTGAAACAGGGGCCAGAGAGATAATGAAAATTGCAGATATGCAGAAGCAAAAAAGACTCGATGGCACCCTTGGCTCCCAAAACACTGTAAGGAACAATGAAAACCAGTAATCTACCTGAGAGCTCGTCGCCTGAATCAGCCATTGCTGTAGGTGTAAAAAAGAAACCATCGTTATTTTTAAAGGGTTCATGGTGGCAGATGAAAGGACGTCTGGAACTTTTCAGATGGAGTGCGGGGTTCTTTTCCATTACTGCTGTTTTGACGCTTCTTATTGGTTTACTCTATATCACTACGTACAGATTCCCGGGTGATTTTCTCTCCATCGCTTATACTCTTACCGCTTTTATCAGCCATTTTGCGTCCTTTTCAATCATTGCATGGATAGCTCTTGTTTTCCCGTTGATCATTTTTCTGCCTTATCGGAAGTTCATAATTCCTGCATGTGTGGCATTGACATCCATTGTATTGTGTGTCGAACTTCTTGATGCGCAGGTGTATACTTCCAACCGGTTCCATTTTAATCTTCTTACTGTAAAGATACTGGGATGGAAGACCTGGGGTTTTGGAATCCTGTATCTGTTCATTTTTACTGTGTTCAATTCGTTTGTGGCTAAAATATGCTGGAATCGTTTTGTAATTGACCGCAAAAAGATCTGGCTTTCGGTCAGTCTGCCGGTTACTCTGGTATTTCTGCTCTTTACTCATTTTACTCACATGTGGGCTGATGCTACAGGGTATGTGGATATCACCAGATTTACCACTACACTGCCGCTTTTTTATCCGTCAACCAGTAAAAGATTCATGGTCAAACATGGACTCGTTGATATCTCAAACAGACGAGTACTTCCTAAGAAATTAACCAGCAGCGGAAGTGTGTTTGCTTATCCTCAGAAACCGCTGGAATTTGCAGTTGAAAATCCTGATAAAAACATACTATTAATCGCTGTTGATGGCATGCGATACGATATGATGAATCCTGTGAATGCACCGCGCTGTTTTGATTTCGCCAGCAGAAACGGAACCATTTTCAGGAACCATTATAGCGGTGGAAACTCCACAAAGATGGGGACGTTTTCTATTTTCTATGGAATACCTCCAACCTATCAGCAGTTTGTGGAATCCAATAAATGCTCTCCGCTTTTTATCGACAGACTTCTTCAGACAAACTATTCTATAGGGATTTTTACCAGCTATAAATTGTATGCTCCGGCAAATCTGGACATCACTGCTTTTGTAAAAATTGAGAATCTCAGGCTTGAAACTGTGATACCTGACCCTCAGGCAGCTTATCGAAATGATTCCGCTATCACTGATCAATGGAAAGAATGGCTGGACCACAGAAATACTGACCGGCCATTTTTCGGGTTCCTGTTTTATGATGCACTCTGTACTGAGAATTATCCTCCGGCATATAAAGACAAAATTCAGTATGATAAAGGAATGACAGAGGCACAAAAAAAGTTTGCCAGATACAAAGTGAGTCTTCAATATTCTGATTCACTTGTAGAATCGATTCTGGAGGATCTCACAAGACGAGGTTTACTGGAGAGCACTGTTGTAATTATTACCTCAGATCACGGGGAGGAATTTGATGATAATGGTCTGGGGTACAACGGGCATGGCAGTTCTTTCAGTGATTGGCAAATAAGGACTCCATTTGTTACAATCTGGCCTGGAAAACCGAAGGGAATTGTTGAGAGAAGGACTTCTCATTATGATATTGTTGCCACACTGATGAAAGATGTGTTCATGGTGAAAAATCCGGAATCCGATTACTGTTCAGGTAAAAATCTGTTTTCAGAAGAGTCCTGGGAGTGGATTCTTACAGGAAGCTATTTCAATTTTGCGATTGTAGAGCCAAGCCAGATCACAGTTCAATTCCCGGGAGGATATTATGAGGTCAGAGACAAACAATATCAGATCGTAAAAAAACCGCAGATCGGCCCTAATATCGTTTCCGCATTAGGTGAAGTGGGCAGGTTTTTTAAACAGTAACCATGCGAAAGTAACACGATGTTTAAAAGGTTCACCTCTTTATACCTTCTTCTGTTCATATTTTTACCTGCTGATATTTTTTCAAAAAATACAGAGTTACTTTCCGATACATTGCTCTCTTTCTATATTCAGAATCAGGTTATTCGCTTTACCGCAGATGGTGATCTTGTTGACATCGGGTTATCCTATAACTACTATGATGTTGTCAGAATAGATAAAAAACTCCAGGTTCAGAATGGCGGGGTTCCATTAATAAGAATGGAACCAGGAAAAGAGCTGTTTTCAGACAGTAATGATAAGCTGTCACCATATATCCTTCATCAATCCGAATCAGATACAACTGTTTCTTTGAGTTTCTTTTCACCACCTTTGGCATCAGGTGCCCAGGTAGTAAAAGAATACTCTTTCCATAAAAACAACTATTCTCTGGTTTTCTCGGGCAGATTTATTGGTGAGAATAAAGAGGCTGTACCGACGAAGAATCTCTCTAAATTGCAGGTTACCTTTCCCGATAGTATAAGAGACGGAGAGGATCTGGTAATCTTCGGTAAGAAAATCAGAACCCTCGGCTTGAAAAAAGCACCGGACACCGACACTTTAAAAGAAAAGCACTGGACAGGAATTCACAACAGATTCTGGGGCTGTTTTGTTCAATCTGCAGGGAAAAGTCTGTCCTTATCCCATAAAGACGGTGCATTTATTATTGAGGGGCCTTCAGATGCTTCTCAATCTTTCAGCTTGAAAGTTTATTATGGTCCGATAGTTTACAAAGAACTTAAAAAAACCGACCCGCAGCTTGGCAGACTTCTTTATCGTTTACCATCATGGATAAGATGGTTATCCTTTGGGTTTTTGCTTGTTTTTGACTTCCTGTTGAGGATACTTCACAGTGTCCCGATATCATTGATTTTATTGTCTGTTTGTGTAAAGATTGTACTGGCACCGCTTTTTAAGATTGCCGACAGATGGCAAAAGGAGGTAAACCGTCAATCCTCACTGATTCAGCCGCATCTCGATGAGATAAAAAGAAAGTATAAGGGTGAGGAGCAGACAAGAAAAACTCTGGAAGCTTATAAGGAACTAGGAATAAGCCCTCTTTATTCATTGAAGAGTCTGCTGAGTGCTGCTATTCAGATACCGGTTTTCTTCGCGGCTTACGACATGCTAAGTGAGCATATTGTTTTAAGCTGTTCCTCCTTTTTATGGATAAAAGATCTCTCTTATCCGGATCAGCTCTTTAAGTTTCCCTTCAGTATTCCTTTTTTTGGTGAGTATTTCAATATTCTCCCATTTATAATGACCTCTTTTACAATTGGTGCTTCATGGATACACGCCGATTCCTCACTTTCCAGATCTCTTCAGAAAAAGCAGAGGAAAAATCTATATTGGATGGCGGCTCTGTTTTTTCTTCTACTTTACAGATCACCGGCAGGAATGGTTATTTACTGGACGATGAACAACATACTGGCTTTTCTTTCCACTGTATTTGAGGTCACAATGCAAAAGTTTGGAAAAGGAAAAGACAAACCATCCCAACCGGTAATTTCAGCAGGTAACTGAAAGGATTTTAAGGCAGATTATGAAAGCGATAATACTGGCAGCCGGATATGGAAACAGAATGCGACCCTTGACAGATTCCTGCCATAAAACAATGCTGAAGGTTGCAGGAAAAACTATTATCTGCAGAATTATTGACGGGCTGGTTGAGAACGGTATCGTAGATATTGTGGTGGTTACCGGCTACAGAGCTGATGAATTGACGGCTTATCTGCGTGAGTGTTACCCGCAATTGTCCTTTCAATTTATACATAATTCAAAATACCGCGAAACGAACAACATTTACTCTATGGCACTTGCCTTTGAGCACATAAATATTGACAGCGATATTATACTGATCGAATCTGATCTGCTCTACCAACCTGAAGTTATCAGGAGGTTGATAAATTCACCATACAAAAATGCTGCACTGGTTGATAAATACAGAATCGGTATGGATGGGACTGTGGTTACTGTTGAGAATTCGGTGATTACAAACGTTATCCCGCCTCATCTGCAGTCAGAATCCTTCGATTTTTCTGATAAATACAAGACGCTTAATATTTACAAATTTTCCATGGAATTTTGCAATACTTCTTTCAAGAAACTGCTTATCTATTATGCCAATGTAATTGACCGTAACTGCTATTATGAACTGATCCTTGGCATTTTAATTTACATGCAAAGAGAAACGATACATGCAGAAATAGTGCAGGGGGAGAATTGGTCTGAAGTAGATGATCCAAACGATCTGCAGGTTGCCGAGTTTGACTTTAATGAAAACCGGAAAGAGATTCTTGAACACGCTTTTGGTGGATACTGGAATTACCATTTTACAGATTTCTGTTTTATCCGGAACATGCATTTCCCCAATGCTTCGATAATTTCAGAGATGAAAAACGTGCTTACAGATCTTATGCACAATTACGGGTCACGGCAGGAACTTCTTGACAGAAAAATGGCATGGTTTCTTTTGTGCGATGAAAAGAGAGTGACTGCACTCAATGGGGCATCGCAGATCTATCCGATTCTTGGATCTAAGTTCGGCAGTTCTCCTGCACTTATCCCTTATCCCAGTTTTGGTGAATACAGCAGAATATTCAACAATTTCGATACTTACAAAGATGATGGCGATTTTGATGTTGATGAAATCGAGCAGAAAGCAATAAATGCAGAGTGTATTACCTTTGTAAATCCGAACAATCCAACCGGAACCCTTCTTGATACCGAATGGATCTATTCATTTGCTGCCAGGTTTCCTCAGAAAAAGGTGCTGGTTGATGAATCGTTTATTGAATTCTCAGGAGTTCCATCTGTTGTCACATTATTGGAAAAGAAGCCTCTGCCAAACATAATGGTTATCAAAAGTTTAAGCAAATCTCTGGGTGTACCTGGGATCCGGCTGGGTTATTTTTATTGCTGTAACCAGGAAATGAATTCCTATGTAAAACAGAACATTCCAATCTGGAATATGAACTCCATCGCAGAACACTATCTGGAACTGATTTTAAAACACAGAATCGCTTTGAACAGTTCTTTTGAACAGACAATCAGTGACCGGACTGAATTTGCTGCTGCTCTCTCCTCGGTTCCATACGTGGACAAAGTGTATAGAAGTGCTGCGAATTTCCTTTTGGTGAGATTGAAAGGGGATGTCGCTTTTGCAGATAGACTGAGCAGATATTTATTGTCGGAAAAATCAATTTTTATCAAGGATGTCAGTTCAAAATTCTCTGATGGAGCAGGTTATTTTCGTTTTGCGGTACGCCTTCAGGCTGAAAACCAGGAACTGGTGAAATATCTGTTTAATGTTGAACCTGATCTTCTGGAAATATCCAGTGATGAGATGGTGTTGAACTGATTTTTATTAATTCCTTAATTCTATTTCACAATTGCATTCTATCAAACCTGTCAATCATCTCTCCAGCAATACTAATAGTGAAAGAGTGCTCCGGGAGATTTCCTCTGGTAAACCATGCCGCCTCAGAAATCTCTTCCTCATCAATTAAAACAGGTTGGGTATCATCGGCTTCAGCGATAAACCCTATCATCATTGAACCGGAAAGCGGCCATGGTTGGTTTTTGTAATAACGGATATTTTTTACATCCAGCCCTACTTCCTCTTTTACCTCGCGCGCCACTGCTTCCTCGAGCGTTTCGCCGACATCGACATATCCTGCAATAAGGGAATACCTGTTTCCAGGAGATTTTGAACCACGTGCAAGAAGAATTTTATCATTACAGATGATTGCCACGATTACTGCAGGAGAGATCCTGGGGTAAACGACTGTGCTGCATTCCGGACAGATCACGGCCCTTTCATCGGATTTCAACTGCGTTCTTGCTCCACACTTTCCGCAGAATCTGTTTTGTGAGTACCAGTTCATAAGATGGAATCCCGCCAGAGTGATCCATGCAATCTCCTGCTGCCTGGTGGTCCGGAAAAAAATTAATTCTTTGTAAATCAAAGAAGGACTGTCTGTCTGAAGGTGATCCCATACAAGAAAACACGGAATGTCATCAAATGTAAAAAGGAACACGGTTTCTGTTTTATCCGAAATCTCCGGGAAATCCTTTTTCCGTGGAAGTTCCAGGTTTTCATCGATGGATTTAAGCAAAACTGAACTTCCTTCATAGTGAAGAATAAAGTCTTCCTCTCCAATTTTTCTTCCCGGGAGATAATGGTTGTTGAATCGGTGCGGAGAAATTTCATGAATCATAGATAAGCTTTCAGAGACAGGTTTCTAAAAATGTAATCTTTCAAAATAGATATTGGATCTTCTGTGTTCTGCATTTTGCCTGTACTGTTCTCACAAAAACCTCAATCACATATTCCAGGTAAATGATACTTTTACTGTTGTTCCGCCTGAATACTCGTTTTTTGGACCCGATCCACTTTCAGAACCGGTGGGCTCAGAATCTGATTGGGAACTGGAAAGTACAATAGGAATCCGCTGAACTGCAGAAAGAACCATATCAAGCGGCCCGACAGACATGCATACACTCAGTGAAGGAGTAAAGAGCAGAAAGCGGAAATCAAATGCAGTAGTATGAAGAGGTTTGCTATAAACGGGTATCGATCATCTTCTGAAGGTCCGGATTTGCATTCAGAGACAGGACAGTTGAGACAATAAAACCGATATTAGCCTTTACATGTGATGGTTTGCTGACAATAGCAGATGCGAATCCGCGGCGGAGAGATGAAAAATCAACTTTGTAGAAATCTGAAGGGCTTTCAGTGCTTTCGAGACTTTCTACACGCGAAATCAGGACGTTAAACATTGAATCTATGCCGCCATCGGAAATATCTGCTTTGGGATCAACATCATCCGGGAGATCTGTCGGATCATCATTGTTGATCAGCTTGTCTGAAATATCAGTCGGATTTGTATCACCGTTATCCTTTTCTGTATTTGTGGGAAAGCAGCCAGTCATCGATAACAGTAAACCTGATACAAATACAAACATCAGAGCGTGTTTTTTTTAAAGACATTTCCAGGCCCCCTTTATGAAGGTAAATATTAAGGATGAGCAATTACGTTGTAAACAGTGCAGTATATTTTTTTCAGAATATTATAATTATAATTGATTTTATAAGTCAATACATCTGTATTCCAAATGTAATTATTTCCAATCCTGTTTCAGACATATCAGAACGGGAGTGTCATCTTATGATCCCGGTGCATTGTCGGAATGAGGCAATTAGTGGACAGAACAGGGTAGGGGCATGGTACCGTTGTTACAGGAAAAGAATACTCCTCGAAATAATATACCGAGATGCTTTTTGCAGGCAATTCTGAATAAAAAAGAATAATACTTGAGATCGCTGATTTGCAAAACAATATCAGGCAATAATTATACTCCCCGATCATCATTTACTTCTTGCAAAGTCAGTATCACTTGTGGAAGCACCAGGCAGATAGAGATCGAGTACCAGATTCAGATAACCTTGAGATCTTTAAGTTTCTGCTCAAGTGTCTCAGGAGAGAATGGCTTCACTATATAACTGTTTGCTCCTAGTTTGATTGTCTCGATTATTTTTGTTTTTTCTGATTCACTTGTGCACATCACAATTTTGGAACTTGCGTATTGTGCGTTGCTCCGGAGGTGTTTAAGTAGACTGATTCCATCCATATTCGGCATGTTTACATCAAGGAAAAACAAATCCGGCTTGAAGTTTTTAAGCTTTTCTATTGCGTCTTTACCGTCTGAGGCTTCGACAATTGTACATGACATGAGTTTTTCGATGATGTTCCGCTGAATACGCCTGAGTGTGGTTGAGTCATCTACGAGCATAATGTTTGTCATACAATCACATTCCTTTTAAATTGCAAATATTTATAATTGTTCAGGGTGTTTTCAAGCTTACCTCAAGGTACATTGAAC
This sequence comes from Fibrobacter sp., assembly GCA_012523595.1. NCBI lineage: Bacteria > Pseudomonadati > Fibrobacterota > Fibrobacteria > Fibrobacterales > Fibrobacteraceae > Fibrobacter > Fibrobacter sp. The sequence continues at coordinate 33,180 of JAAYIG010000255.1, read as the reverse complement.
CAAGTTCAGACTGAAGCGGTACCAGAATATTCTGCGCGTTTTTAGGACCTACCAGCCTGTGGTTTCTTCCGATCACCACATTGGGAAGAGATATCTGGACATTCAGTCCGCCAAGATCCTTTTTTGCGCTTCCGGCTATGATATTGGTGATCTCACCAATTGCATCCGTGACAGCATAGTCAAAAATTTTGAATTCAGCATCAAGAAATCTGGATACTGTCTTCAGTGCGACAATTCTTGGATAGCTGATGGCTATAGTACCAACAGCGTCTCCTGATATTCCGATAATACCGGAGATATCATGTGTCGGGAAAGGGTCCATTTTCAGCTGCGGTTTACCCGGAGTGACTTTGAGCTTGAGCATAATATTGAATGTCTCAATTGTTGAAAGAATGAATGGATTTACATAACGGACATCCACTATGCTGCCTCTCTTTCTTTATAAGTGGTAATTCTCAATCAGTTATCTATCATATCATACTTTCAGCATTTTGAAAGGATAGTCTGTGCTATTTTGTTGAGTGGAACAACTGTCTCCACTGCTCCTGCTTCAATCGCTTCCCTTGGCATGCCGAATACGACACAGCTCTTTTCATCCTGCGCGATTGTAGCTGCACCTGCATTTTTTAATTGCAGCAGCCCATGAGCCCCGTCTTTTCCCATACCGGTGAGTATGACTCCTATGGCATTGACCCCGGCGTACTGTGCTGCTGAGTTGAAAAGAACATCTACAGATGGACGCTGATGGTAGACAAGCGGTCCATCCTTTACTTCCACGAAATATTTGGCACCGCTTCTCTTGAGTAGTAAATGGTGATTTCCGGGAGCGATAAGGGCTTTTCCTGGAATAACACTCTCACCATCCTCAGCTTCCTTTACCTCTATTGCACACAAGCTGTTCAGACGCTGTGCGTATGAACGGGTAAAGTGCTCAGGCATGTGCTGCACAATGACAGTACCCGGCGCAGTTACCGGGAAAGCTGTAAGAACTTCCTTGATAGCTTCTGTCCCGCCGGTGGATGCTCCGATTACTACTACTTTGTTTGTCGTCCTGGTCATAGATAAACGTTTTACCGGTTCTGTTTTCAGCCGCTCACTTGCGGCAATCCTCTTACTCATGTCAACAGCGGAAGCAGCTTTGATTTTTTCTATGAGTGTTTCCGACATATCCCCTACGGTATAAGCTGAACCGGGTTTACACATGATATCAACTGCACCTGCCTCCATCGCCTCCAGAGCAAGGTCCCCGCCTGCCGGGGTCAATGATGAGACTACGATTACAGGCAGGGGGTAATACTTCATAAGTTTGCGCAAAAACGTGATCCCGTCCATCCGGGGCATCTCTATATCGAGTGTCAAAACATCGGGTTTAAGTTGAACGATTTTATCCCGTGCCACATAAGGATCAGGGGCAGTTCCGACTACTTCTATACTGCTGTCTTTTGACAGCTCCCGGGTAAAGATCTGCCTCACAATTGCCGAATCGTCAACTACAAGCACTTTTATTTTCATTTACGCCTTTTCCATAAATGCTCAGTTCAAAATATTACTCATGATGGGCCGCAGTACTCTATTTCTCCTTGATATAAACAGAAGGTTTAACACTCTTTAATTGTGTTTGAAAACCAGTCAGACTCTCTGCATGCCCCACGATCAGGAATCCTCCCGGTTTAAGAAGTCTGTGAATCTCCACAATCAGCTTTCTTCGCACTTCATTGTCAAAGTAGATCATGACATTGCGGCAGAAGATAAAGTCAAACGGGCCGTGCATGGGAAATGGCGGGGCAGAGAGATTCAGACGTGAAAAGGTTATCATATCTCTGACACTTTTCCGTACCAGGTAACCATCTGTATTATCCACTTTGGCAGGCTCGAAATATCGGTCCTTTAGAAGTGGCGGAATATCTTTGGTTTTTTCTTTGGAGTAAAAACCCCTTATGGCGGTTGTGAGCACTTTTGTAGAGATATCTGTAGCAAGTATGCGCATGTCGCCTCTGAACCCGTTGCAGTTTTCCAGGAATGTCATTGCAATGCTGTATGGCTCTTCACCGCTTGAACTTGCTGCACACCAGATTCTGATTTTGTTCTGCCCAGATGATATAAGAATTCCAAGCTGCTGTCCCAGAAAATTGAAATGCGTAGATTCCCTGAAAAAATGGGTTACATTGGTAGAAATCACATCCAGCAGTTGAATCACTTCAGATCCGGTCCGGTCATGAAGTATATAATCAAGGTATTGTCTGTGATTTTCTATTCCAAGTGCACGCATGCGCTTACCTGTTCTTGCAGCAACAAGAGCCTCCTTGCCCTCATGCAGGGTAATGCCGCTTTTCTCATAGACTACGCGCCGGAATTCATCGAATGTTTTTTTGTCCATTTACTCTAAAGAAACTTTACACTTTTTGGTATTATCTTGTCATGTGTTTCCCTGACCGGTTTAAAACTCCTTCAGTTCGTCCTCATTCAATGGAATTATCTCTTCCGGGTGAACCGCTTTACTGCTTCCCCGTGGAGTCATTCTGGGTATTACTGATTGAGCTTTGCTTTCCGGCAAAGCGGCGACATATTGCTGAGAAACAAGTCTGGTTTTTGTGTTCTGGATTCTGTTTTCCGAGTCAGATGTCTTGAACGCACCGACCATGATAGCCAGTTCCTCTGCCTGATTACTGAGCTCTTCAGCGGCACTGGCTGACTCTTCGGAATTGGATGCGTTGGCCTGTGTGACCTTATTCATCTGTGCTACAGCAGTATTGATCTGTTCAATGCCCTGAGACTGTTCGTTGCTGGCTGCTGCAATCTCGGCGATCAGATCATTTACTTTATTTGTACGATCAACTATCTGATTGAGAATCTCCGCCACATCCTCGGTTATCTTTACACCACCCTCGGCATTCTTTACTGATTCCTCTATCATATTGGCAGTATTCTTTGCTGCCTCGGCACTTCTCATAGCCAGATTTCTGACTTCCTCTGCCACAACGGCAAACCCTTTACCTGCTTCACCCGCCCGTGCAGCTTCAACGGCTGCATTGAGAGCGAGAAGGTTTGTCTGAAAAGCGATTTCGTCAATTGTCTTGATGATTTTTGCTGTGTTATCAGATGATACCTTGATCTTTTCAATGGCATTTGACATGTGCACCATTGCGTCATTGCCTTCGTTAGCAGACAGCTTTGCTTCACCTGCAAGATTTCTTGCCTGAGTGGCGTTTTCAGCATTCTGCTTTGTCATGGAGGACATTTCTTCCAGTGAAGAGGAAATCTCTTCCAGGGAGCTTGCCTGTTCGTTAGCGCCTTCTGCGAGACTCTGAGATCCGCTTGAGATCTGGCCGCTTGCTGCCGTGACCTGCTCCACTGCTTCAGAAACCTGGTTTACAGCCAGTTCGAGGTTTTCTATTACAGTGTTGATGTTGCTTTTCATCTTTTCAAAATCACCGCTGTATGTCTTATGCAGTCGTTTTGAAAGGTCTTTATTTGCTGCAGCCTGCAGCACTACACCACCGTCTTCTATGATAAGACTTCTCAGGGTCTCAACTGTCTGTTTCAATGCCGGAGAGATTTCATCCTTGTCATCTTTGGGGACTATATTGAGATTCAGGTCTCCATCGGCAATCTTTTTCATGCTGCCGATAACCGTGCTCTGAAGATCATTTGCGAATGCATCCAAAGTGTCTGCCATTATGCCTATCTCATCCCCACGATCTATCTTCAGCCTCATATCCAGGTGTCCTTTCCCCATCTCCTGGATCATTGTAACGGTGCGGGAAAGGGGGTTTGTAATGGACTTTGAAAAGGACAGGCCGATTGTAATTGCCAGGATTAGACCCAGAAGACTGATAATGAGCATGAACATTCTGGTTTTATATGCGGTACTCTGAGCCATCTCTGAATTCAAATCAACCAGTTTGCTGAGTACGTCGTATGCAGCATAGAAACCTTTACGGGACTGGAGGCTTCTAAGGTCCATTTCCTCATCGTAGAGCTCTGTAAGAGAATCATTTTTAATGTTCATTGCAGATTCTTTAGCTTTCGCAGCATTCATGAAATCTGAATGCTGTGTCTTCCACTCTTCCCATTTCTGCCTAAAATTATTCCATAATTCTGCATCTTCTCTGGTCTTTTTCATCTTATCATATTTTTTATACCAGACTTCCGCCTCTTCGAATGCTTTACTAATCCAGTCATATTGTTCCGTTCGCAAGGATTCATCCTCAAAAATCATCGATATTAAGAGTCCTCTTTCTCCGGTAATCACCCTGTTGAGGCACTCTTTAATTGTAGAGAGCGATTCGATACCGGGAAGACGAAAGTTGCCAAGATCCCTGATGGCCAGATATCCGGTAAAACCTATTATTCCTGAAAGTAAAGCCATGACCATAAAACCGGTGATTAATTTCTGCCCAATCTTCAATCTGTTCAGCATTTTAATACCCCTTGTAAATGTTTCTATTTGTTTTCATCTTCAGATAGAGTTCCGGAAACCGCTGTCAATTCACTGCGGGAAAGAACCCGCTCGATATTCAGCAGAATTTTAACAGATCCCTTCGCTTTTGCCATACCCAGGATAAAATCAGTATCCAGATTTGTTCCAAAAGACGGCGTACCCTCGATATTATCGACCTTTATATCCAGCACCTCAGATACTGAATCGACAAGAATACCTATCTGCAGGGTATCTGTGCCATGCTTTACATCAACAACAATGATACATGTTTCTTCTGTGTCAGCGATGTCTTCCATTCCGAATTTTTTACGCAGATCAATAACCGGTATGACTTTGCCGCGGAGGTTAATCACTCCCCGCACAAATTCAGGTGTACGGGGTATCCTGGTTATTGACATCATACCAATGATTTCCCTCACCTTGAGTATCTCCAGTCCGTACTCTTCATTTTGAAGTCGGAAAGTGAGATATTTACCTGCGAGCCCGCTTATGTCATTTGCTAACTGGCCAGATTCAGCCATCTTTTCTCCTCTGATGATTATTAGTAAAGGATAACAGTTTCGCAGAAATCAGATCAGAACTTTTTTTGATGGGGTTGTTTACGGGGTCTGATGATTCTTGCCGGTTTCCGGTAATTGATCCATATTTCATATCAAATAAGACAACAAACACGTAAATAATATTAAGATTATACCCCTTCACAGGTTGCAAGTCAAGATGAAATCAGGCTTTGAAAACTCCTGATGATTCATTAACTAACAGAAAAACATTCTATCGCAGAAACAAATCATTGTCAAGCAACAATTGTGTAGATGTCGGCAAATTCTATTGGTAAGGGATAAGTGTCTGAAAAAAACAAAATAGAGAAATACCTCCAGGGGTTTTGTCAGATTGGAGTCCCTCTTTGCGTTCCAGGCGCCGGCTGATCAAATCTCAACCACTATTCCGGGTGATTTGATGGTTGTTCGTCCGGTACTTATCTCAAGCTGCATTGTACGTGAAACCGAACCGCCTGTGGACTGGGAAGTAAGTTCTATGTTGTTTTTAGTGAGAAGCTTATTAAGCACGAGTTTATTCCTTTCTCCGATTCTGAAGTGACCGCTTGGATCGAGTATCTGAGCGCATCCTGCTGCCTTTACAATCATTCGTGATCTGCTCCCTCCGGCTTTGAAAAAAGCCGCAAAGAGTGCCGGTACACCTACATCCACAAACATCGTGGGTTTTTCTCTGGCTTTTGCCGGATCTAAACTTGATAACGGCAGCATACAGTGAATCATCCCGCCGATAAGAGCAACAGGATCGTATACAGTGAGCCCAAGGCAGGAGCCAAGTGAATAGGTGGTAAGTAGTGTAGAAGGATCAGTAGAAATTACCATATCGGAAATTCCTACTATCAGATTTGAGCGTTTAGTGTTCTCCGGCAATGTGAACCCCTCATCTCCCTTCATAAGGAGTTTTCATGTATTCCTCTGTATGCCAGTCTTCTTTTCTTACCTTGTGCACTTTAAGAACTGCCACATGTCCTGTAATTACATCAAAAGCTATCTTACGGCCCACACTTCCGCCTGCATCCTCGGCTATGATCGAGATTCCTTTGTTCTTGAGAATCTCACGTGCAATCTTTACATTCTGATCTCCAAGGTTCTCCCCGGTTACTCCCTCCGGATGGCCGCCGCCAAGAATATGGGCCTTCAGATCTTCACTTTTGCAGCCTTCCTCATTCATCATCTTTATTAATGTCAGAATCGCTACATTTCCAAATCGGGGAGTTGCATTTGCAGCTTCTCTGGTTACAGGATACAGGAAATGGTTCATGCCGCCGCATTTCTGGCTCTGATCCCATAAACAAACTGCTACACAACTGCCAAGAACAGTCTGTATGGTCTCCTGCTGTCTTGAAATGTAAATATATCCGGGATGCAGGTAATAAGTCTCTCTATGAACAGCTTCCATTATTGTCTTACACTCGAATGTTGGTGATTTTTCACCCTGAATTTAATTTTCCGTTTCAACCTTTTAAATATGGGTTTTTCTCCGTTCCCATTGACATACGTATTATCCCGGAGACATCCAGAATCAGGCTGATACGTCCGTCTGGCATTATGGCTGCACCTGATACACCTTTGATTTTGCCGATTCCATCACCGACTTTTTTTATGACAGTCTGCTGCTGTCCCAGAATAGAATCGACCAGAAGTCCCATGCGTTTTCCCATGTCCTTCAGTACTACAACAATCCCATTTTCTGGATTTTCTATGGCACCGTTTACATTGAAAATGGCTGCAAGATGAATCAGAGGGATCAATTCTCCATGAGTGTTGACCACTTCACCCTTGTTTACAATACAGGAAATATCCTCTTTACGCGGACGGAAACTCTCTATTACTGAAAGAGTAGGCACAATGTATCGTTCATTATTTACCCTGACAACCATGCCGTCCATAATTGCCATTGTAAGAGGAAGGTGTATTGTAAAAAGTGTTCCTTTTCCCTGTTCAGTTTTGATCTCAATATGCCCCCTCAGAGCCTCGACACTCTTTTTTACTACATCCATTCCAACACCTCTGCCGGAGATATCGGTGACAGTTTTGGCAGTGGAGAAGCCGGGCTTGAAAACCAGGTGATAGACTTCCTGCTCGGAGATGTTTTCACCTTCCTCTATTATTCCCTGTTTCAATGCCTTGTTTATAATAGCCTTTCTGTCGAGTCCTCTACCGTCATCCTCCAGTTCGATACAGATACTTCCCCCTTTCTGATAAGCACGAAGAGAAATCGTACCTGCCGCCGGTTTTCCGGCTGCCAGGCGCTCCTGCGGGGTTTCCAGTCCATGATCTGCAGCGTTTCTTACCATGTGTACAAGCGGATCACCGATTTTTTCAACTACTATTTTATCAAGCTCTGTGTCTTCTCCGGCGGTGATGAAATTAATCTCCTTTCCGGCTTTTTTAGCCAGATCCCGTGACAGTCTGGCCATTTTCTGGAATGTCGATTTCAGTGAAATCATGCGCATTGAAAGCCCGATCTCCTGAAGCTGTCTGGTTATTTTATCAAGAAGGCGTATGTTTCTTAATACTTCGGTTGAAGCATTTCTCCGGAGAGCCTCATTACCGGTTACCATCGCCTCTGTAATGACAAGTTCACCGATTGTGTTAACCAGTTTGTCAAGCTTTTCAGTATCGACTTTTATTGACTCTTTTACAAAGACTGTTTTGTGTTTCCCCTGCTGTACAGCAAGCGCTTCATTTACATCCCTGGGACGAACAGAACCCTGTTGAACAAGAATTTCCCCGATTTTCGCTTCCGGATTCTCATGTTGTATGGATAGAGCCTTCTCCAGCTCAGAATGGGTAGTTTTGCCCTCGTCTATCAGAATCTCACCTATCTTGCGGGCACCGGACTTTTCAGCAAAAGTGTCCAGTTCATTTATCAGAGATCCTACTTCGTTATTCACGATGTACCTGGAATCTGAACTCAGGGCTTTCCGAAGGGAACCGATTTCCAGCTTGAGTGCATCCGCAGCCGAGAACACCAGATCAACAAGATGCCCGCTGACCGGGCATTCGTTTTTGCGCACTTTGTCAAGAAGATTCTCTGTTGAGTGGGCCAGCTTCTGAATAGAGTACAGGGAGAGGAATCCTGCTATGCCTTTGATGGTGTGAAAAACCCTGAACAGTGCGTTAATATTCTCGATATCAGCAGTTGATTCCAGTTGCAGAAGGTAGTTATCTGCATTGTGGAGATGTTCTTCAGATTCGGAAATAAAATCACCCAGCAGAGATCCGTCAATGGTTGACAGGTCTACTTCAAGGGGGGGGGCAGGCTCTATGGCTTTTTCCTCTTCCGGTTTTTCAGTGTTATTGATTTCACTAGTTGCACCCTCTGCACCGGCTTCATCCGGATTTCCTTGAAAAATGGAAGTATCCTCAGTTGAATCTCTCCCGGGATCTGTCCGGATAAGCTGTCTCATTTCAGAAATCATATCTGAGAGGGTTTTCATTGCAACTGATGAATCAGGTGTTTCGTTCAGGATTATTTTTTCCAGAAGAGCGGCACCCTGAGAACCTCTGTCGCGGATCTTCTTATCTACATTAAAACCGGAGATATTCTCAAACCTGGTGTGCAGATCAGCCAGTGCCTGAAGATTTGTCGGATCAGTCAGGACAAAGGCTGCCGACAGCTCTTCTAAATATTCCGATGCACTTTGACAGGAATTTTCACTCATTTTAACCTCTGATCCGGTTGAATTAACATAAGAATTGTACCGAAGAAAGGGAATGATGTCAAGGTGCTATCCTGAGATCATCTTTACAAAAAAAAGATACTGTGTTTCTGGCGGGATGATTTGAGGAAATTGAATTGATATGACCTGATGCGGCCATCTGTGTGTTCAGTCTACAATTTTTCTATATCGATTAACTGAATTACTTCCTTGCTTTTTGCTCTCTTGCATATCCCTGCAATACAATTATCGTTTCTGGCACATGCAATACCGGAAATATCTTCTGTACAGGTTTCAGACAGTACTTCGACGGCTTCGACTGAGTCAACACTGATACCCATGCATTTGTCGATTAATTCCAGTACAATAATAATTTCCCGGTATGATGTATTCAATATAGAACATGTTTCTGCAAACAACTTTATCATCTCTGACAGCTCATTTTGCCTTACACTCTCTATAATGGTATACGCTCCATTGAAATCACCTTTGTCCGCCAGACCTCTGACTTTTTCTGCTATGGCGTGAATCCGCTTATGGGGTTGATCAAATTTCTTAAGGGCATGCCCAAGAGTAAGATTGTCGGTTGTAAATGTATCGTACCATTTCCCAAATGCACACTTGTGAGGGTCTGTGGCCAGCTTGAATTCCCGCTGCTGCCGCACTGATGACTCCAGTTCTTCGAGCCATTTTCTATGATCCTGTTCGCGCTGCTTCATTAAATCAACCAAATCATCGATCTCTTTTTTAAGAGGAATCATCCCCAGTCTCACCCTGAGATCCATAATTGTGGTTACATTGTCGCGAAGATCCGCAACGCCTCTGATATGAGAGGGTGTTTTTGGTACAGGCACAATCTTTGGAACTGCCAACATCTCACGTACACTGCTTACAGAAACTCCAAACAGCGATTTCTGCAATCGGAAAAGTACCCATGGAACACTGAATGATATGTTTCTTTCCATTCCTTTCATCCTGATACAGATACAATCTTATCTTTATGCCCGATTAAATTCAATGGGTAAGAGTTTTTGAAAACAGGCACGCTCCTGATGACTCTTCCAAAGTCTCCGCTGGGTTTAATTTTGGTAAATGTATCATCAGGTAAAGAATTTCTTTGAAAAACAGTGCTGGATCTCCTTAAACCGTATGCTTTTAAACAGCAAGAATCTGTCTTGGTAAAATCAATTTTGGTGTAAAGCTGAGAAAACACAATATGAACTGTTTGTATTGCGTTTGGAATACACAGTAAATTATATGACATATGTTAAGAATAAATCAACAAAGGGCAGTATTATGACATGTTAATGGTTTTAATGCCTTTTACATAATTACCCTGTAAAATGGAGGTTTCTTATGAAGTTGATTGTTGCTGTAAAAAGAATTAAGTGCAAAGATCCTCAGGACCCGAAGTATGATGAATTGTATTTTATTACTGCAGTAAACGGAAAAAGTCAAATTTCCGGGGCATTCAGAAGAATCAAGCGTGGAACGGATAAAATATACTCTTATGATGACAAAAAAACAGGAGAGATTATTTTCGAGGAGACTATTGATAAGAATTCCCCTGTGTTAATAACAGCAATGGAACAGGCTGCATTGAGGGATGGGGGAAGGCTGGCAAAGATGATGGAAGATATTGCAAAAAAAGGTGCTGATTTTTTAATGGAGAAAATTGAACAAAAATCTGAAAACTTGGCGGAAGTATTTTCCAAAATGAGAAATTTTCTTCTGGATAACCTGGTATCTGCAATAAAACAAATATTTAAAGATACTCCTGTAATGAAAATGGTCATTACTGAACCATATTCTCCTGGTGTTAACTGTCCTGTCTCTTACATAATGAAAGGTAAATCGGATAAACGGCCCACTTATGAATATGAGATTGAGTTGCTGGTGACTTGCGTTGAATAGGGATATGCCTTAGGTTGTTTTTCTGAGTTTGTAGCCGATGGGTGAAGATACATATTTGACCAGGATCGTTTTTTCCCAACCCATTAAAACAGTGTTGTCGAAAGCGCATCTGCTGTAATGGTATCACTTGCAACCACAGTTACACCGATATGCCCTGGCTCAACTGGATTTCCTCTTACCGGGTTTATATATGTTGACATTGCTTACCATTCTTGTCTAACAATATCCGATTATAATCATTAGAGCTGACAACTGTTTTTTTCGCAGGCATCAGCTGCACCCAGTAAGAAATTTTCATGACTGGGATTACTTTTACCCACACGTCAGGCGTTTCCATCTCTCTCATCTGGTACTTTTTATTATTTTACTCAAAACAGCACTATCCGAAGCAGTTTTATCCAAACACCCGGGTTGTAATGAAAAATAGAATTTCTTTGCTGATCATGCTTATCTGCACAATTACCTTTACCGGTAAAACCAGTGCTCAGACGGCATCAATTGATCAATTATCCCTTTTCAACTTTGATCTGCAAAAAATTCAGCTCTTTTCCGGTTCGAACCCAGTGATAAACATCGATGAGCAAAGTTCTCCAAAAAAAGGGGGAATTGTGGTCGGTTCCTTAATGATTACAAGTGGGACCGTACTCACTGTTGTCGGATACTATGTCGGTAAAGAATCGTATAGCCGGTATAAAAAGTCAGCATTTACTGAGAATACCGACCAACTCCGGAAAAAAGTCAATGGGTTTAATGCAATGAGGATAACTGGAGGAATTCTTGCCGGAGCAGGTTTGATTGTAATTGTAGTGTCTTTCTAAGAGGATCTGATGTTTACAACAAAAAATCCCTTACTTTTATTCTTTATCATCTTTATTTTAACTTCGTTAAGATGCAGGTGGCCTCTTGATAATCCATCAGACAGCATGGCATCAGAGTATACAGAAGAAAGTAAAGCAGAGATTACAGTTGCAAGTAAAGGACCTTTTTTTCAGTTTGACACCGTTTATTTTGACGGAGGTGTAAGTTCAAAACTGGTGGAAGATGCGGGACTGGTCCGCAGGTATTTATGGGATTTTGGAAATGACGGGCAGATAGATACAGTAATAAGGAAAAGGACTCGTCTGGGAGTACCCTTAAAAAGGCCAGGTACCTTTTCTGTCGCTCTGGAGGCGGTTGACAGGCTCGGATATAAATCCAGAGATGTAGCTTCAATAATAGTGCTGCCTTCTTTCAATCTGGAAATCCTGCTTCCGGAGATAGATCTTTCCATAGACAGCACATGTGCATTTTACACTCAGAACGAATATACCATGAGACCTGTAGTACTGATGGGCAGGTATTTTACGTACAGAAATAAAACCGAAAGCATGGAACTGGGCGATTTCGTTTTTGAACTCCTAAAGAACCTTACTGGTACACTTGATTACAATGCCCTTTCCAATCCATATCAAACATCGTTCAGCAAGGGTGTATATACACTGAGCAACGGTAGTCTCACAATGAAAGCGGCATTTCACTATGGCCAGGGTATTGACGGGCATAATGAGGATGATACAGTCAAGTACGATCTCTTCGATCCCCGCTCATATATCAAGTCGATAAATGTCCAGCTCAGTCCGCCCTACTTTTCTTATGAACCCGGACCGCTCTGGGATCTGACAAGCGGTTTCGAAGTAGATGTTTCCACCAGACTCAGTCCACGTGTATCACTGGATATTGCGATCGGCAAACTTAAATTCTCGGGATTCAGGGAAGTTGAGGGACGGTACACACTCTCGGCTTCACAGATTGACACAACAAATTTATCAGCACCGGCATTCGATGCTATTCTTTTCAATTACCACGGTCTGGCCAGCATAAAACCTCTTCCCATCGCCAATATCGTATCCATCGTTAAGAGTGATTCCCTTGAAATTGACATGTCTGGGTCCCGAATCGTTTCCGATTCTTTTCCCATGGCTTTCACCATCGAGGATGATGAAGATACAATCAAGTACAGTTACAACTTTATTCTGAATCAACTGATGCTCAAGCAGAAGGTGCGGTTCGGTAATTCAGGCGGTGATCGAAAGATTTATGGCTCTTACTCGGCTCAATCGCAGATGTCTGTAAACCGGTTCTCTCTCCTGACCAGCTATTTTTCTGGTGTTTACTCAACAACTGAAGCGGATACAGCCTGCTTTTTCTGTGATTCTGATCTGACATCAAAGTTCGGTGATCTTTATTTCGATTCTCCGCAAAGAGGATCTCTGACCTTCGTTTCCGACCGCTACTCTTATGAGTTTACTTTGCGGGACGGGGTTGTACTGCCAACAGGCCAATAAGCTTGGATTCCGTTTCGCTTTTAAGCTAATTTTATTGTTGTCCACGCAACAGCAGAAATTTGATTTTGTGATTTCTCCAGTTTCTCACATTGGCTCCTCACAAAAGGATTCTATATGGAATCAATGGAACAGAGTGTTGTAAAAGCGATGGATGGAATAGATGCGCAGATTTTCCCTTTTCTTCCCTATATTCTGCAGGATCTCTGGGAGATCGGTTCTGATCCGGAGGAAGTAATCGGACTAATAAAAAGCCACAGTGTTGATTACACCAGTATAAGGATGCTCGACCTTGGCTGCGGAAAAGGCGCTGTTTCGATTAAGGTCGCGAGTGCGTTGGGATGTCATTGTGTTGGTATTGATGGAATAGGGGAGTTCATAGAATTTGCAAAGCGAAAAGCAGAAGAATTCGGGGTCAGTTCGTTGTGTATGTTTAAAACAGATGATATCAGGTTAGCTGTTAAAAAATTAACCGGTTTTGATATCATTTTTTTAGGTTCAATCGGACCGGTTTTCGGAGACTACTACCAGACTTTAACTACTCTTTCAGATTGTCTTAAACCAAACGGGTTTTTCATTATCAGCGATGCATATATTGATGATGCCAGTAATTTTTCACATCCGCTACTTCAGAAGAGATCTTCTATTATGGAACAGATAACAGAAGCGGGGATGAAACTAATAGATGAAATTACCGGCGACCTGGATGAGATAAAAAGTATGAGTGATGATATGTTTCCCAGGATAAAAAGGCGCTGCCAGGAGTTGATCGAAAGATATCCTGAAAATAAGAAACTCTTTGAGGATTATATAAAGGAACAGGAAAAAGAAAATGAGATACTGGAAAACAAGATTATCTGTTCTACAATGGTAATAAGCAGGATGGTTAATCCTTGAAAAGTTTGGTGCAGGCAGACAACCTGATTACTTTTTAATCCATCTTTAAAGGAAAAGTTCCCAACTGCTTGCAATCATCTTTCAGTTCCACAAGGTAAATGCCCGAAGCATTTTTGTTTAATCCCGTCAGAACTATCTTTTGTGATGAAACATTTGTCCTGGATAATGTGTAAACTAATCTTCCGGTTGGTGAAAAAACATTTACAGTGAGATTTGTTACATGCCTGGATTCTGTAAAGGCAGGCAGGTTAATTGCAATACAACCGGCACCTGTTCTGGAATATGTAAATTTCTGATGGTTTTCAGTATTATACATCAATCTGTTTGTCACTGAAACCATACCGGTGTATTCCAACGCTCCGATGTCAACAATTCCCTGGTTTATCCGCTTATTGCCAGCGATATCTTTCAGTGGAAATTCCCAACCTTCCTCAACCACAAGTGTTCCGGCGTTAATACACGGTGATTTCGCAGATAAAGAATAATCTCCTTTTGACATATCGGTAAACAAAGGATCTTCAACAGAAACTGTATCAAATTTTCTGGCATATCCATTACCTTCAATTCCCCGCCTCCCATCCTCTACAACACAGAAATGAAAATCCGGACGGGAATCAGGGTCATATATCCAGACCTGTGTGCCTTTTGGAGCCTTGTTATTCCAGATAATTGTGTTAGTGAACCTGGGTTTAGCAAATTCAAAGATGTAAAAAGCACCACCACGTTCACTGGCGGTGTTATTACTGATCGTGCAGTTATAGAATCGTGTATCACTGTAGAAGTGAATATAACCAGCTCCACCAAACTCTGCTGAATTATCGGCAATGATACAATTAACAAATTGTGAATTATCATTACTCTCGATGTATACAGCACCGCCATTTCTGGTTTCGTTATTATTGCGGATCTCACAGTTTTCGACATGAACACTGCAGGCATGGTTGATACCGATCGCTCCTCCATTGAGAGCGTAATTATCCCGGAAAACACAGTTGAAAATTTCAACATCCGCTCTGTTTGCGCAGTAAAATGCCCCGCCTTTTCCAACAGCAGAATTATTGTGAAAACTGCAATTCCTGACAGATGCCATCTTACTGCGACCATTAATGTAATAATTAAAAAAGAGTGCACCACCAGAGGCATCCCAGCCTAGATTTGAAGTGGTATCTGCTTTACCATAACTGAAATCACAATAAGAAAAAGAGGATAAGTCATTGCCTGCAGGAGACCAATGGAACCGTACACCGCGCCAACCGGCAGATGTGTCCAGTGCAGTAAAATAGATCGAGTCCTTGGCAGTACCTTCTGCAATAATTGTCCCGTTAACCCAGATCGCGCAATGGGCTCCAAAGAAGCAGAGTTTGTTACAAATTGACCAATAGCACTCGGTTTATCCTTTAGTCTGTACAAACGACCACTTCCTCTGCCTGGCTATCTCATAAAGCAATACCGAGGCAGTCGCGGACACATTTAAAGACTGGGTCTTCTCTGTCATCGGAATAGAGACAAACCCTGTGCAGAGTTTATTGAGGTAGGGAGGGATTCCTCTGTGTTCGCCGCCAAGAATGAGGATCAGAGGACCGGTGGAATCTATCTCCTCAGGTTTCTTTCCTTTTTTCATCTCAGCGCCGATCACCGCGAAATTCTTTGACCTGAAATCCTGAACCAGTGCTTCGAGATTTTTTGGTCTGCCGATACAGAGATGTTCAATCATTCCGGCAGAGCTTTTGGCAACCGATGCATTGAGTGGAGCAGTGTTTTTCCTCTCTAATAGTAAAGCATCGGCTCCGAATGCCACACTTGACCGGATAATCGATCCCAGGTTCCCCGGATCTTCTACGGATGCCGGGAGGATTACAAGCGGGTTTGGCCTTGAGGAGAGTTTTTTTTGCAGTTCTTCGACAGTACAATATGGCTTAATGCTGCAGAGCGCGGCGATACCCTGATGCTTTGTTGTACCGGTTAACTGCTGCAGTTTAAGACCGGGCACCAGATTATAGGAAAGCCGCTCTTTTCTGCAAAATTTGAGCAGATTAAACAGTGCGGGATTTCGCTTGTCTTTTTCAAAATAGACATGATCAACCGACTGCAGCCTTGTGCGAAGCAGTTCTTCGACTGCATGTATTCCATATATGTAGTTTTCCTGCTGCATCGGGAATTTTCTTTGTCTTTGTTCGGTTTTTTTGAATTTAATCCGTACTCTTTCTTCTGATCAATCAAGCTTTCCTCAGGTCTCAAACGTGGAAGTGCAAGATTATCGTGAGAAGAAACCGGTTTCACCCGTTGATCACAACCGGGTCTGGTGTGACCCTAATATATTTTTCTACAGACAATGCGACAAGGATTTCAAAGGAGGCTTGAATGGGTTTTGTAGGCGGACAAGAACTATTGCTGATTCTGATCATTGTTATACTTCTCTTTGGTGCAAAGAAGATCCCGGAACTTGCCAAAGGATTGGGAATCGGTATCAAGGAGTTTAAAAAAGCATCCAAAGCGATAGAAGAAGAGACAAGCGAGAAGGCAGAAAGTACAAAGGATGGGAGTAAAGGAAATTCGTGAATTCACAGGGAGAGATGCCTTTTCTGGCTCATCTTGAAGAGCTGCGATGGAGGGTGATAAAGATTGCCCTTTCTGTACTGGTCCTCGCTATTCCAGGATGGATATACTGGGAAAAGATCTTCGAATTGGTAATGCTGTATCCGCTCCGTTTTTCTTCTCCCACACCAAAACTGATTTATACAACTCCGGCTGAAAGTGTGGTATTGAGCTTAAAGATTGCCCTGGCCACCGGTACTATTGTCGCGACACCTGTGATTTTCTTCCAGATCTGGCGATTTGTATCTCCCGCACTTTATGGAAAAGAAAAAAAGGTCGTGTTACCTGTAGTTCTGGCCTCAACAATCTTATTTATAGTGGGTATCATGTTCAGTTATCTCACTTTTCCCTATGTGATGCGGTTTCTTACAATGTATGCAGCAGAGAAGCTTGACCCGTTTTTCAAAGCCGGTGATTACTTCAGTTTCCTTCTGAAGATCAGTTTTTCATTCGGGATAATATTTGAATTGCCTGTGGTATCTTTTGTTCTGGCACGAATGGGCATTTTGAGTGCAAAGTTTCTTCTTCGTAATTTCCGCTATGCCATTGTACTCATATTTATCGTTGCCGCTGTGCTTACACCGCCTGATGTGCTTTCGCAGCTCTTTATGGCCTTACCGCTTCTGGTGTTATACCTTATCAGTGTTGCTGTGGCAGGTGTGGCAGGAAGGAGGGGCAAATCGATACAGGATTGAGTTTTTCTGAGGTACTGGTTGTTCTTACACTGGTGCTGGTTTTTTTCGGTTCCAAAGAGCTCCCTCGTTTTGTAAGGGAGATTGCAGGAATACTTGCCAAATTCAGGCGTTACAGTGAGAGGCTGAAGAGGGAACTCGATGAAGCTGCTGGAGTGAATGAGCAGTTCATTACTGATAAGAATCCGGTTCAGGAGAGTAAAAACCAGAAGAGAGAGCACTATATCAGTTTGCGTAAAGGGCTTGGTTTATCCCTGCGTGCGGAAAAATCGAGAATGATCATTGAACACCTGAAAAGCACTCCTCAATACAGGGATGCGGCCGCGGTGATGATCTATGTCAGTATCGGTAGTGAAGTGGAAACCCGTACTGCTATTTCAGATATGCTCAGTGCAGGGAAGCGGGTTGTGGTTCCTTATTGTGTCTCAGGGGCACGCAGCCTGGGTATTGCGGAGATCAAGGACCCTGAGAAAGACCTGCTGCCAGGTGAGATGAATATTCCGGAACCACGCAAGGAGCTGAGGGATAAGTTCTTCAAGAGTGATTTACAGCTTGTTATCTGTCCGGGTGTGGCTTTTGATATTTTAGGTGGGCGTCTTGGCAGAGGAAAAGCTTATTACGATGGTTTCCTGCGTGAGTTAAAGGGTAAGATACCACTTTTTGGATTGGCTTTTGACTGCCAGACAAGCCAGGAAGCTCTTCCTTTCGATTACCACGATGTACACATGGACCAGATTATCACAGAAAGCGGTTTAATTATAGATCAAGCCGAGGCGCGTTTGCCTGCTGCTGATCTTGACCGTTTGCCTGCTGGGTGAGTCGGGAGTGGTGATGTTCTGGATGATTCTGTTATACTCGGCAGCAGCCATTGCTGCACTTTTCCTGCTGCTCCTGTTTATTCTTCTTTTTTCTCCTTTTTATCTCGGTTCCAGGTTTTCCGGAAGCGGGACCAGTATCGCAGGAAGTGCGCGCTTCTGGTGGTTTCATCCAGGGGTGATCAGTGTCAATTATGATTTTACTGATAATAGTATGATGTTGAGACTGTTTTCTCGCAGTTTTGGCAAGAAAACGGAAACACCAACTGCTCCACCTTCACCTGTTGAAAAGCAGGATACAGAGATTTCCGCTTCTGAACCGTCTGGTTTTCAAACACCGGAGGAAGAGGAAAAACTTTCTCCGGAGGAAGACAAGTTTACTTCTGAAACCGCGGGAATTCCGGAAACTGACTTTGATCATAGTATTCCGGAAGAGGGGATGAGTATGCAGGGTGGACCCGAAGAAGGAGAAGAAAGTGTGGAAATATCTTCTACCCGGAGGGATAAATTATTGAACAGGTTAAAAAAGAACAGGTTTTTCTTTTTTCTGCGCAACCGTAAGTGGCGTGGGAAGATAACCAGGTGGGTACTGAGGGTGTTTTCTTCTTTTTTTTGCATTGTATCCCTGGATAAATTTCAGGTTTGGATCAAGGCCGGTCTGGAAGACCCATCGGTGACAGGGATGGTCTATGGGTTCTATCAGGCTTTACGCAACGGGTTAAGCGGCCAATTTCAAAAGGTCATGATTGAATTTGAACCTGTTTTTTCAAGAGATGAATTTCATTTTTCCGGAGAAAGCGGAATCAGAAGTTCTTTTGGCAGACTTATTTTGCCTGCCCTTGTAGCATTGTTTACTTTTCCATATCTTACTACACTGCGTTTGTGGCTGCGCTCGCGAAAGGCTGCAGGGATTTAATATATGAGAATTGTTTTTAATGATTTGGCGGATGCTTTGGGAACCGCCACAAGAGAATCTGTCGAGCAATTGGGTTCTATCGCACTCTTCTTCTGGAGAATTATTCAGGCGATTCCCTCATGTCTTAAAAGATTTCACCTGATAGTTGAACAGATGATGCTTTTAGGGGTTACATCGATTCCAATTGTGCTCCTGACCTCAGTGTTTGTAGGTGCGGTAAGCGCATGGCAGGTTCAGTATCTCTTTGCAGATGCGGTCCCGCTTACCTACTTGGGCGCTGCTGTGGGAAAAGCTGTTTTTACCGAACTGGGACCGGTACTCACAGCTCTAGTTATCACCGGAAGAGTAGGGGCGAAACTGGCTGCTGAACTGGGTACTATGAGAGTAACCGAGCAGGTAGACGCCATGACCTGCCTGTCTCTTGATCCATACTGCTATCTGCTTGCTCCCAGGATGATTGCCGGGGTTCTGATGCTCCCTGTTCTCACTATTTTCTCCGCTTTCTTTGCTATTGTCAGTGCCCAGTTGATTTCACAGTTCGCACTTGGGCTCAGCAGTGCTATTTTTTTCCAGGGTCTTAAACTCCTGTTTAAAGTTCAGGATGTGGTCGTATGCCTGGTCAAAGCAACTGTGTTCGGAGGTGTTATTGCCCTTTCAGGATGTTACTATGGTTTTCTCACCCATGGCGGAGCTGTGGGGGTAGGTAATTCCACTAAAAGAGCAGTTGTAGCTGCTATGGTGCTTATTTTAATCAGTAACATGATAGTAGTAAATATCATCCTTTAGTCCATTAAATCTGCGGAATCTATTGCCTTGCCGGAAAAGTAAATGTATATTTATGCCCGTCCATAAAACTGGTCCCTTCGTCTAGTGGTTAGGACACAGGATTTTCATTCCTGCAACAGGGGTTCAATTCCCCTAGGGACTAAAAAGGGAACTCTCACCTGAGGGTTCCCTTTTTTATTTTGTTTAAGCCATCCGGTTCGATCTTGCAGTAACTGCTGAAACATCTGGTATCTTTCGATGACAGATTTATTTTTACTTCTCATTGGCAAAGATAATATTACAAATATGCAGTTCAATTACTCCTACCCTCAGTTTGTCACTACCTGTGGACAATACGGGAATGAATGGAATGATGCCGGCAGGAGGCTGAGTATCATTACTTGTTGAGTACTTTTTCAGGAGACAGTATGAACGTACTTTGGTTGCTGTTGGGAGCGGTTTTGATCCTGATTCTGGGGTACCATTTTTATTCCGGTTTTATTTCTAAGGTACTGGGTGAAGATCCAAATCGACTGACACCAGCAGTGGAATTCAAGGATGGCAGGGATTACTGTCCCACAAAAGGCCCTGTAGTTTTCGCACACCATTTCGCATCGATTGCCGGAGCAGGTCCGATTATCGGTCCGACAATGGCCCTGCTGTACGGGGTGGTTCCGGTATGGCTGTGGGTGCTGGCAGGGGGCATTTTCATAGGTGCTGTACATGATTATGTTACATTGTTCGTATCGATTCGTGAGAGGGGCAGATCGATTGCCGAGATAGCACGTAAATCGCTGGGAGATTCCGGATTTGCATTGACCATCGCATTTACGATTATAATGATACTGCTTGTTACATCCTCTTTTCTTGTCGCCTCCGCCACTTCACTGACATCACTTGTTTCGCTTGAAATGATGAAACTCCCCTCTGATCAGACACTGCTCAAAACGGTTGTAAAGGATGGGGTCAGTATGGGAAAGATCGGCGGCATAGCATCGACATCGGTAATTTTCATTACCCTTTGTGCGCCTCTGATCGGTTTTCTCAATTACCGTAAAAATGTAAGCCTGAAGATTACTATCCCTGTTTCAATTATTATCTGTGTCCTTTCTGTGTCAGTGGGCCTTTACTGGCCAGTCAGCCTGGATGTCAAGGCCTGGATGATAATTCTGTCAATTTATACTTTACTGGCTGCCGGGGCTCCGGTCTGGCTGCTGCTCCAGCCAAGAGATTTTATAAATGTGTTTATTCTATATGGTGGAATTATTCTTTTGATAGCAGGAGCTATTGGAGCCGGGATTTCTGGAGTTACCGTGGAGGCTCCGTCATTTAATGTCACATCAGGTAATGCAAAGATGGGATTGATATGGCCTTTTCTGTTTATTACGGTTGCCTGCGGGGCCATAAGTGGTTTTCACGCGCTGGTGGCCGGTGGTACGGTGTCAAAACAGGTGACAAGCGAGAAATCGGCCAGGACAATAGGATTCGGAGGAATGCTTCTGGAGACGGTTTTGGCTGTAGGAGTGATTATAGCTCTGAGTTGTGGAATCAATTTTCAGGAGTATGCAAACATAGTTTATCCTGAAAGCGGAAAATCAAACCCGATACTTGCTTTTGCTCTGGCCATGAGCGGGCTTGTGCACAAAGGGTTGCATTTCCCTGTCGCTTTCGGCACAGTTTTCGGGATACTCATGGTGGAGGGTTTTGTCGCGACCACTCTTGATACTGCAGTAAGGATCAACCGGTATCTTTTTGAGGAGCTCTGGTCTATACTGTTTAAGAATCCTCCCGGATTTTTAAAGACTTATATTTTCAATTCGACACTTTCCGTTTCTCTGATGCTTGTTCTGGCTTTTACCAACGCATTTAATGTGATCTGGCCAGTTTTTGGCACCGCTAACCAGCTTATGGCGGCATTGACACTTATCACCCTTGCGGTATGGATGGCTGCTCACAGGAAGAAGAGTGGATTTCTGCTGGTACCGGCTTTCTTCATGATAGTAACAACACTTTTTTCCCTTGGATTGCTCTTGAAGAGGTATCTTGCCGGGCACAATTATATACTGCTTATAGCAGATATAATCATGATTGTGCTCTCATTGGGGCTCATTGTGATTGCGGTAAAATCAATAATAAACCAGTCAAGGGGCAGAAAAGGTACTCTTATGCGGGAAGAGGAGAAGAGAGTTGCCCAGCCGGTTTGAAAGGAAGCTCCTGATCCTCTAAAGTGGGACTTTAGACAGGGATGCAGTCGTACTGAAGCCTTGAATTCCGGTTTCTGAGCATGTATCATTAATCCATGGATAAATACCGTATTTGTATCATAAGCCCTCCTGGTTATAAGCATACCCATTGTTTTCTGGAACTGGCTCTCCTTCTCAAGTCATCCTTTGACTCTCTTCAAATCCCCTGTGATACATCAGTAAATGAATTATCACCGGACAGAGTGAATATCCTGCTTGGAGGTAATCTGATTCAGAATTTCCCGCCATTGAGATGCTTTCACTATATTCCATATCAACTCGAACAACTCTGCAACAACCCGAATCTCAGAGGTGAATATATTGATGAATATCTGGCAAATGCTGCAGAGGTGTGGGATTATTCTCAGGAGAACATCACTTTTCTATATAATAGAGGAATTCATTCCCGATATGTCCCTGTTGGTTACCACCAGGCACTTGAACTGATCCCCCAAAATGTAACCAAAGAATACGATGTCCTTTTCTATGGAAGTATCGGGCCACGCAGAAGTGAAATACTGAAGAAACTGGAAAAAGAGGGTGTTAAGGTTAAAACTGTTTTTGGTATCTATGGCCCTGAGAGGGATCAGATAATCGCCAGGTCAAGAATTGTACTTAATATCCATTTCTATTCCGCTAAAATTTTTGAGGCTGTCAGAGTTTCATACCTGCTTAACAACCGATGCTTTACACTATCGGAGGAATCAGCATTCAATCCCTATCCGGAAGTGGATTTATGCTTTACCCCTTATGAGAAACTGGTTGAGACTTGTCTGAAAGTTCTTGAGAATGACAGCTTATGTGAAGACAACGCCTTGCGATGTTACGAGCAGTTCAGAGACAATTATCCCATGACCGGCATACTGAAACAGCGCCTTCAACTTTAGTTTCCGGGCTGTGCAAAGCTTATCCTTTCACAAATACATTTAAGACAGGTATAGGTCTGGACATTCTTCCTGCGCAATCTTTCCGATTCCAGCTCCAATATTGAACAGTATTCTGAATCTTAAGTACTTGAATCCAATCAAATAGAGGGCTTCAGGGATGATGAAAAAAAATTAAAAAAAAGTGCTAAAGTTTTTCTAAAAACAGCCGATAAAAAAAATAGGGAATAAAGGCGCCAGAAAACCCTGTAAGTCTCCGGGCGGTAAGGGAAGCACTGCACGGAAGACACGGAAGTCAAAAAATCTAATCACAAGGGAGGGTTCCATGATAGGTGGAGTTAATTCTGCGTCCTCACAGCTGGCCCGGGCTTATAGTATCGGTACTGAGCAGCTCACTTCTACTTTGACAAAAATCGCTACCGGGAAAAAATTCCAGAATGCAGCGGAAGATCTCCTCGGGTTTGTCAAATCCGCCAATCTCAAAGTTGACATCAGCGGTTACCAGAAAGTAAAGGAAGACCTTACCGAAGCCAAGGCTTTTACTGCCGCAGCTCTTCAGGCCGGAAGCTCCATCTATGAGAAACTTACCAAGATGAAAGACCTGGCTACAAAATTCGACGCTGAAACCGACACTGATATTCAGGAAAAGTATAAGGCTGATTTTGATGCCCTTAAAGAAGAAATCAATTCAATTGTCTCTAATACCAGGGTAGATGGAACGGTTGTCACTGCCACTGCTGAGGTGGTAAAGGTGAATCTTGATCCGGATGGCACTGGGAGCCTTTCAGTGACTTTTACTTCTGTTGCTGATGCAACATCTCTGGATATAGAAGACAGTACAACGGTCGATACTGAGATTACCAATGCTTTGACATATCTTTCAGAAGCCAAGGCTTTTGACAACATTATCGGCCAGCAGATAAAGCTGACAGATACCATTATTGCCAGCAAACAGGCTGTTGAGCAACTCGTCTCAGGTATTGACGAAGCGGAAGAGATGAGTAAAGCTATCGATCAGCAGGTTCGCCAGCAGGCAGCTATCTCTATGCTGTCGCAGGCGAATCTGTCTCGCCAGGCGATCACGAGATTGTACATGTAAATTTGAGGTACTCCGGAAGGAGCGCTCCTGCTTCTTCCGGGGATACTTCTGTTGCCAGGGGAGTGGGGAAGCTCTTCAGGTAACGGTTATGCACAAAAGGGAGGTGCACAATGATTGGAGGGTCTTCATCAGTCTCTGCCAATTTAAGCTCTGTTTATGCCACAACTTCAAATGCTCTCAATGACGCACTTCTGAAGCTTGCATCCGGTAAGAAATTCCAGAATGCAGGTGAGGATCTGCTGGGGTTTGTCAGAACGACAGCTTTATCGGTAGATATAAGTGGATACCAGCAGGTCAAAGAGAATCTTACTGAAGCAAAGACTTACACTGCGGCAGCTCTTCAGGCCGGCAGTTCCATTTACGAAAAACTGACAGAGATGAAGGATTTGGCTGTTAAATACAGTTCTGAGACAGATAATGACAGGAAAGCGAATTTCAAGGCTGAATTTGATGCGCTTGTTGAAGAAGTAAAATCGATCATTTCAAATACCAGGGTAGATGGGACGGTCGTTACCGCTACGGCTGAGGTGAAAAAAGTAGATCTGGATCCGGATGGAGACGGTAGTCTATCAATAACTTTTACTGCAATTGCCGATACGGACTCGCTGGATGTAGAAGACAGCTTAACGGTTGATACTCAGTTGACCGCTGCTTTGACTTATCTTTCAGAAGCCAAAGCTTTCAATAATATCATCGATCAGCAGATAAAGTTGACTGATACTATAATTTCCAGCAAGCAGGCAGTCATGTCTCTGATATCAGATGTAGATGAAGCCGAGCAGATGAACCAGGTAATTGATCTAAGTATTCGCCAGCAGGCTACAATATCTCTTCTGGCTCAGGGTAATATGATCCAGAGCTCTCTGGCTAGACTTTACGATTAGGAGTGAACCGGAAAAAAAAGAAAAGAAATAACGGGTGACGCGCCGGTGGAAGGCTTGGGGAAGCCCTTTCAACGGTAACAGGCGTCCAGGGATGGTGGAAATACACAAGGGAGGTGTCAGATGGTGACCGGCGCATTAAGCTATGGCTATGCCAATATAGCCCTTTTCTACAGAAAAAATGACAATCTCTACGCCGATAATCTCTTACATATCGGCAGTGGTAAAAAGGTAAACAGCCCGCGGGAAAATATCCCGGATTACTTCTACGCCGGCAAGATAAACCGCGAATCGAGAGATTATACCCGAATAAGACAGGAACTAAGGGAAGCTTCATCCCTTATGGAAGTAGCCTCAAATGCAGGAGAGATAGTATTCAATTCTCTTAACCGCATGAGAACCCTGGTTGATTTGTATTATGATCCCAATGCAACTCCGGAGGAAAAAGAGGGAATGAAGGCTGAGTTTGAGTCGCTGAAATCTCAGGCCGACTTCACATTGGCTAACGCCAGGTACGATGGTGAACTGCTGATCCAGGATACAGGAAGTGGTTCATTAAGAAGCATCAGTATCGATCCATACGATATCAATGTCAAATTTGACATCTCTTTTTCATCTCATCAGGTGGCAGATGTCTCCAGTCTGGCTCTGGGTTCAGGCGATGAGGCCGGCGATGCAAAAGCTGTTCAGGATCAACTTGATAAAGCCGCATCCTATCTGGCAAAAGTAAGTGCCTATTCACAGGGGCTGCGCTCCAACATCAATATCATTACAAAAAAGATAAGTGTAAACACCATGGTTGAAGATCGCTTGACAGGCACGGACACAGGAGCGGAATTAGTCAAAGCTGTCGGAAGAGACATCAGAAGCCAGTCCTCGCTGGCTATGATGGCTCAGGCGAACGTTATGAGAGGCTCGGTGTTAAAGCTGTTTGGAATTTAAGAACCGGGTTCCTGCTTTTGCAGGAACGACGGATGGTGAAGGTGTTGCATGTAAAGGCCGATTTGTTACCCTGTGGTGTCATGCCTGTGAAAACAGGCATCCAGGAATCGTTCCACCTGGCGATTATGATCCAGTCCCTTTCGCAGAAATGACGGATAGATGAGGGTGTTAAATGTAAGGGACAGGTCTAAACCTTCTCCACCTCTTCCGTGAGAAGGCCGGTAAACTTACCTATACGATCCGCTACACTATATTTGTCAAGTCTGAGCTCTTTGTAGAGGATTTCCGTGTCTCCATGGGGAACAAAGGAGTCCGGAAGACCCAGGCAGAGAAATTTCGGCATTTTTCCCAGGTCTAGAGTGGCTGCAAGCTCCAGAAGTGAGGAACCAAAGCCGCCGGTAAGAGCATTGTTTTCCATTGTAACCACATACTTATACTCTGAAAACAGTTTCAGGTAAAATTGACTATCCAGAGGTTTGGCAAACCGTGCATCGACAAGAGCAGGAGAGAGCCCCTTTTCTTTCAGAATTTCACATGTGCCTTTTGCAGTGCTGAAAAAGTCACCTATGGAAACTATTGCTATTTCACGGCCATGTTCGATCATTTCCGGAACTGGATCTATGGTTCCAGCATCGCTTTCTATCCCTGTGCCCTCGATACCAGCTTTCGGATAACGGATAAAAACAGGTCCTTTGAGGCAGTCAACAGCAGTATACATCATTTTCCGCAGTTGATTTACATCACGCGGAGCCATTATCGTCACACCCGGAATTGACCTGAGAAAAGAGATGTCGAAGGCTCCATGGTGTGTTGGCCCATCATCACCCACCAGTCCAGCTCTGTCAATGCAGAAAATGACATGAAGATTATCGAGGGCAACATCGTGAATCACTTGATCAAAAGCTCTCTGCAGAAATGTGGAGTAGAGAGCGACCACAGGACAAAGTCCTTTGAGTGCCAGACCGGCTGCGAAGGTAACTGCATGCTGCTCCGCGATCCCCACATCAAAAAATCTCTCCGGGTAGATTTTGCTGAATTCCGCAAGCTTTGTCCCATCTCTCATTGCGGCTGTGATAGCGACCAGATCAGGTCTGCTGGATGCCATCTCTACAATGGTTTTTCCGAAGACATCACTGTAGGAGGAAACCTGCCCCGTTTTTTTTATCACATCACCTGTTAATCTGCTGAAACTGCCTATACCATGATATTTGGTGGCATCATTTTCCGCGAATCCGTAGCCTTTGCCTTTTTTGGTAATCACATGAACCAGAGTGGGGGTCGGGGAGAAATCCCTGATAGAGCGGAAGACCTCGATCATCTCGGCTATATTGTGTCCATCGATGGGCCCCAGATAGCGCAACCCCATATCCTCGAACAGTTTTCCGGGAACCAGGATATTCTTGATAGTGTAATCGAGATTGGATACAATACCCCTGATACTTTTTCCGACATTGGAACCACCCAGAAGTTCCCAGATTTCAGATTTTATTTTGTTGTATCTTTTGTCTGTGAGGACCCGTGTAAGATACCTTGACAGTGCACCCACGTTTTTACTTATTGACATTTCATTATCATTCAGCACCACTGTCATATTGGTAGCCATCGAACCCAGGTTATTGAGTCCCTCAAGGGCCAGACCGCCTCCCAGTGATCCATCGCCTATCACCGCTACCACAGAATGCTTCTGCTTCTGTACATCCCTTCCCGCGGCCATTCCCAGTGCCGCACTGATAGATGTTGAGGCATGCCCTGCAGAAAGCGCATCATACTCGCTTTCCGAGAGTCTTGGAAACCCACTGAGTCCTCCATACTGTCTTATTGTATGAAAACGATCTCTTCGCCCGGTGAGAATCTTGTGGGCATAAGCCTGATGCCCCACATCCCAGACCAGTTTATCAACCGGTGTGTCGTAGCAGTAGTGAAGAGCGATTGTCAGTTCGATAACACCGAGACTTGGGGCAAGGTGCCCGCCTGTGTGGCTGATAATATCGATCATGAATTCTCTGATCTCTTCAGCTAACTGGGGCAGTTTTTCTATCGGAAGTTTTTTCAGATCTGCGGGGGAACCAACAGTATCAAGCAGTTTTGTGGACACGCGTACCCTTTACGTTTTGCATTTGGTATATCGGCTTTGAAGATGGCACCCTGAAGTATCAGGGCGGCAAGATCGCGCGGCATTATAAAAAAATAGCAAATAGCGGCCTTCTGATCAAGATTTCAGATCAACAGATTGCAGACAAAAAATATATTCTGGTCAAAACAACACTCTTTCCGCACAGTTTAGTCTGCGGTTTTATGCTGCGCTGATACTATTTTTTTCTGTATATATGATGCCTTTTTCTTTTATTCTTCAGACTCTCGACAGCCGTTCAAAAGCCCGGGCAGGCACTTTCCAGACCCTTCATGGAGAAATAAAAACCCCGATTTTCATGCCTGTAGGCACACAGGCTACAGTCAAAGCACTTTCTCCGTCTGAACTCGAGGAGTGCGGATCCTCAATTATCCTTGCAAACACTTACCATCTTCACCTGAGGCCGGGTGATGAACTCATAGCCGCAGCAGGTGGTTTGCACAAATTTGAGCACTGGGACAGGGCAATGCTTACCGACAGCGGTGGATTCCAGGTCTTCAGCCTCAGGGATATTTCAAAAATTACTGAGAATGGGGTCACTTTTCAGTCACATATCGATGGTTCAAAGCACCACTTCTCTCCAGAAAGGGTAATGGAGATAGAGCACAATCTTGGCGCGGATATCATCATGGTCTTTGACGAGTGCCCACCCTCAGATGCTTCTCCGGAGAAAATCAGAAAAGCTGTTGAGCGTACTCTTCGATGGGCAGGAAGGTGTCTCGAGGCTCATCAGAAGATACCTTTTCATTTCGGTTATCCTCAGGCTCTGTTTGGAATAGTTCAGGGAGGCACAATAAGGGAACTTCGTGAGTACTGCGCACGTGAACTGGTAGCGATGGATTTTCCCGGATATGCACTGGGAGGACTGGCAGTAGGGGAGAGCATCGAATCAACCTATTCGGTGGTAGATTACTCATCGGATCTGCTTCCTGTCAACAAGCCCAGGTATCTTATGGGAGTAGGGACACCGGAAGATATTCTGGAGTGCATAGAACGGGGAATCGACATGTTCGATTGCGTACTCCCGACCAGAAATGCCAGGAATGGTTCAGCATTTACCTCCAGAGGCAAGGTGAATGTCAAGAATGCAAAGTATACCCGTGACTTTGAAGGACGGATCGATCCTGAATGCTCATGCTATGCATGCAGTAATTTCAGCATGGCATACATACGCCATCTTTACATGGCGGGAGAGATTCTCGCTTTGCGGCTCCTTACACTTCACAATGTACATTTCTATATGCATCTTGTCTCCTCAGCCAGAGAACATATCCTCGCAGGAGATTTTCCGGAATGGAAAAAGTCAGTTCTGGAGAAAATGAAACTGAACAGAAACGGGCAGAATGAGTAATCCGGATAAAAAAAAGAATGCCGACCAGATTCTCTCCTACCTTGACCAGCATGGAGTGGTTGATAAAGATGCATCCTCAGTTTCGAAAAAGAGAAAAAAGATCTCCATATCCAGAAAACATCCCAGGGCCATTCTTGACCTCCATGGAATGAAATCCGATGAGGCTGCTAGGAAAATCAGATCAGAATTGACCCGCTGCAGCGAAAGAGGGATAAAGGAACTTCTGATAATTCATGGGAAAGGGTACCACTCCGCCCCCCAGGAGGGACCTGTATTAAAGAATCTGGTCAGAGATATGCTCGAAAGAGAACTCGGAAGCATGATCAGGGATTTCAGAACTGCTCTGCCAAAAGATGGAGGGGAAGGGGCCACACTGGTATACCTGAGATAATCCCAGGTATTATCAAACTACCTTTTGTAAATCCAGTCATTTCCCTTGCTGTTTACGATTCTGGTATTCTCCGTTCCATCAGGATTTATCCAGTAAATCTGCTTCTCTCCTGATTCGTACTCTCGGGTATAGATGACTTTTTCGAGACCGTGAAACATACACGGCACAGGGTTAGATTCGTTGTAAGTCTTGATTGAATCTGTCAGGAAAAGTTTCCAGTAACGCTGAATGTTTATGTCAACCACATTGAGATCATAAAAGTTTATTCCTGATGAGTAAACCATGGTTCGGCAGTCTGAAAGCCAGCAGTAATCCTTAACATCTGAATTCTGGGTTATCCTGGAATGTTTTCCGTTTTCCCGGTTATACACCCATAGATCCATCCGTCCTCCGAAATTGGTCCGGTCGGAAAGGTATGCAATCTGGCTGCCATCAGGACTGAAAGATGGGCTGCGGTGCTTTGCTATTGAATCGGTGAATAATACCGGCCTCTCTCCTTCCAGATTGGTGATGTAAACCTGGAAATCACCGTTACGGTTTGAGCAGAAAAGCAAATGCTTCTTGTCGGGAGAAAAAGTGATTGAGTGCTCAGTTGAATTTTCCCATTTTATAACTGGAAGAGGGACCCCGCCACCGGCTCTGAGTTTGTAAATATCTGTTACTGTATCACCGCATGATGAGGCTGCATAATAGACCCATGCACCATCCGGAGAGAATTGAACCTCTCTGATATACGTACTGTCAAGAAGTACCCGTCTTCCTGTTCCGTTTATTCTCACTGTCTCAAGCCTGGGACATGAAAGGGAATTGTTTATGTATGCCACTTTACCTGATTTGAATGAGACCGCAGGTTTATTACAGTTGCCTGCTCCACGGGTCAGAGGAAACTCAGCATTTTTTTCTGCTATCTTCAGGAATACTCCATTTACACCATCCCTGTCGGAAACAAATGGGAACGTCCCCTCGATTGAACCTCTCTCCAGTTCCTGATCATCAATACCCATCCCTTCCAGTTCCATCCTGGCAGTGATCCGCTCCACCGCTTCCTGTACTGCCGAATCAGGCCTGACCTCTGACAAAACGGGAATAAGATGGTTCTGTGCGGAAATGAGCTTTTTATTCTCATCAAATCTAAGGACAAGATTTCCCACATATTCACCTTTTTTCCCGGCCGACAGCACCAGTTTAGATCCAATTTTGACAGGTGCAGTAAATTGCTGATCGAGATTACCGCAAATAATTATATCCGCTTTTACCAGAGGAACTCTGGCCTTTATGTTCTCCCAGGTATCATGCATTATAAGCACCTTCAGATCGTGTCCTCCAGCCCGCTCAGGAAAAAGCTCACCGGGATCGAATCTCTTAAGTGTCTTGCGGTTTTCGCTGCTGACCAGCGAATCGTTTATATACGAAGCCACATAGATATTGTAACCTCCGGATGACATCACCTGATGAGAAATCAGCGGCTCTTTTGAAGACTCGATATGGTTACTGCAGATAAGTTTTTGTTTGAATTCTGTTCCCTTCTCGATTAGTCTTTTCAAACCATAATCAATTTCTCCGCTTCCACTTGCGGCCGTGCTGAATTTTATCTGTTCATGATAGAAATCGGCCAGTTTAACTCTGAGCGGATGGGCGTTTTTACTTATGAGATTACCTGCTTCAACAGAAAAGCAGACAGGGAACTGCTGGCGAAGAGTTTTGATTGTTGTGGCATGTCTTGCCAATCCTCCAAGCATGCTGCCTGAGCTTTGCGGGAGAAACTGATCACTGATGTTGCCGGTGTAAACAAGAGAAATCTCAAGGTTTCTGCTCCTTAACATATCTGATTTTTGTCTTGAGAGAAGAGCCCAGACTTTCCAGTTATTAGGATCTATCTTAAGTGCTCTTTTGGCGTAGTACTGGCAGAGTGCGTATCTCTTTTTCAGGTAATGCTTGACTGCAGTGTTGTAGAAATCATCAGATGTTCTGGGCAGAATCTCTTCAAGCTTGATCTTTAAAGTCGCAGCCCAGACCGGACCCAGTTCCGGGGAGATATTCTTCCAGCCCGCATCAAACCCGTATTTTCCAACCTGAACTCCCGCTCCAAGACCAAGGCCCGACACTGAATGTCCTCTGCCCAGAGCATATTCGTAACCACCGCGAAGAAGGAGATGCTTTCCTATACTTACCTCACTGCTTATCCCACCGGTAAGAGGTTCATCGGCAGTCTTGATCATTCCTACCCCTATATCGAAGTCAAGAAATGACTTTAGAGGAACCGTTTCAGGCAGAGGTTTGAACAGAAATGATAAACCTGCACGCAGAGGGAGAGGTTCAGATTTATGTACATAAGTCACACCTGTACCCAGATTGGCAAAGTAGAGTCTTGATGAAAACCAGTCTAATGGTCTGTAAAGGATATCCATAGCACCCGCCAGGGCACGTCCGGCCTCATCCGCAGGATGGCTCTCTATATAAGAGAGAACAACACCTGTGTTCAGCTTCCCGTCAAAGAAGACTTTTGAGAAAGAGATACCAAAAGATGCCTCCACAAAGGAGGGATCCGAGACCTTCTCGTCGATATCACGTGCGTTCTCAAATTTCCCTGGAGTAAAGAGCTGTGAGTAGAATCCGATTGATCCGAAATCAAGTATTGGGAAATATCCACCCAGGTACTCTTTTCGCAGTCCCATAAACCATTCCAGATGAGTTGCAGCGAAGTTATTCCGGTTTGAGGCTGCCGATCCGGCGCTGAAAAGAGGCAGATCTGTGGCATCGCCTGCCCCCGGTGAGGAAGCAGGGCCTCGGGCAAGTTCTACCGCCGATACGGGCATGGTAAGGAAAGTGCAGACACTGCGTCCTGAGTTCTCTCCTCTGAGATTGGTGAACCAGTCGTATCCGGAGGAAAGACATGTTTGTACGGTTAATAGCAGTGCTGTAAATATGAGGTAGAGGCGTTTTTGCATTATCTTACTGCTGGATAGAATTGTGTTTTGTGGTTTCCTATGATCATTACATATTATATCGGTGGAGTGGGAGATAAGCATTAGAAATCTGGGGGTTGGTTCACCTCCGGGGTGAATTAGGGAATTAAGGTTTTTTTGGGGGGGCGGTTTTTTATATCTGGGGCTTTAACCTCAGAGATGAAATAGGGATTCTGGTTTGGATCTCTCTATTTCACCCTAGAGGAGAATTAGGGACTTTATCTTTGATCCTTATTTTACCCCGGAGGTGCTCTTAGGACTCTGCCTTATTTCATTGTTTCACCTCACAGGTGTATTACCAGACATCAAATCCCATTTTTTTTCTCAATTCCACAAATAATTCCCAAAATCTTCAGGCATGAACACACACAATTCCTGTTGTCGTCCAATTAGAGGTTAAAAAAGGGAGGCTTTAACAATAGTGGAGAACGGGCAATAACCAATGCCGGACTTTATGGCTGCAGCGGAAAAGCGTAGCCTACGTGCAAACCATCTCTTTTAAAAAGTCCAGTTCATTTATCCTGCTGCTCCTGGAGATCATCTTCGAAACCGCTGATCCACTTACTCCCAGATAGGTGGCCAGATTGATGCAGGAAAAACCAAAGTGGCTGACTCCAACCAGTGCAAAGATCTCTCTGGCAGTGGAGATCTCATTAATTCGGCCGCTGTGATCAATCAGTTCTTCTCTTTTCCTGTTTATGCAGGCACCAACCCTGT
>JAAYIG010000254.1 GCA_012523595.1 Fibrobacter sp. | reverse complement strand
GGTCCTTTGGCCACGATGCCTGTTCCGCTGGGGTTCAATCTGAATTCAATCGATGAGGTGGAGCCATCTCCGTTCCGCGATTTCGACACATCGGATAAGGACATGGTCGAGCACTACTGTTCGACTATTGAGCAACTGGCTCAGTCCTGCCGCGGATTCAAAAAGAGATGCGGGAAAGAGAGCCCGGAAAATCTGGTCGACTCATTCTTAGACCTGGTCGATTCCTGGATAAGCGTCTCAAAGGCAGAGGAGATCTATTGCAGAGCTCAGTTCCGCTCGACTCTTCAGGATCTGATCCTCCAGGAGAGTATCTGCGGCCGTAAGTCATTGGAATTTGATGAGTTAAAGGCGCATGTGATGGCATCTCTGCAGCAGGAACTCCCTGGAAGCGCTCAAGCCTGGACAGGATGCCTTACGTTTGCCCCGCTTCGTTCCGGACTTATTCTTCCTCATAAGGTCGTATTTGTATTAGGGATGGATTCTGACTCATTTCCGGGGATAAACAACAAGAGCCTTTTCAATCTTCTGTCGGGCAGCAGAATCGCCGGTGATCCTGATCCGGTCAGTGATAACCGCTATATTTTTTTGGAACTTATCTGTGCGGCAGGGGAGAGCCTGATAATCTCCTATGTCGGCCAGGATATACAAAAAGACAGGATCATTCAGCCATCGAGCGTAGTAATCGAGCTTGCCTCAGCAGCATGCCTGTATCTGCCTGATCCTGAAAAGGGCCCCGAAGATCCCGGGGTGATTCCTCTGGTATCTCATGATTTGACAAAGGGTTACGATACTGAAGCTTCATGTTGGGATCCATCGGTTTCCAGGCTTGCTGAGCTGTCGAAAATCCACTCCGATGGAAATCATCGTAAGTACCGGCTTGATAACTCTTTAGAGCCGAGGGCCAAAGATGAACCGGTAGCCCCGTCAAAGCTTCGTACATCGGTTGGCGACATAGCCGGATTTCTGAAAAACCCGCTTGAATATCACCTGAAACGGTCTCTGGGGTTGAGGGATGAGCTTATCGATGAGACATCAACTGCCACCGATGAGCCCCTGGAGAGCGATTATTTTTCATTGTATTCCCTTAAAAGACAACTGCTTAGCCATTTGCTTCATCTTGCGTTCCCGCCTGTGGGTGAGCCTTGTTCCGATACTGATATCCTGGCAGATAAAGCCGCAGGAATTGCCCGGCAGCTCTTTGCGGAGATCTGTTCATCGGGCCTGGCGTCTGAGGGAGCATTTGCCAGAAAAGACCTGATTTCACTTCAGGAGTGGGCGGCCTCCGCTGCGGCAAGTGTAGGTTACATCGCGGACAAATACAAAGGTTACAAGCTCTACACTGATACTGATCATAACCTGCGTGATGACAAAGCCTTATCCGATTTTGTGTTTACCCATGACGGGAGAGAATTCAGGATAAGCGTGCAGATTCCTCTTGTGCTTCGGCAGGCTCTACCAGGAAAGCAGATTGTGATCATCAAACTGGGTGCGGATTTAGGGGATCTGATCAGGAATATCGATCTGTGGCTGTACTCTTTTATTTTTGCTCTGAACGGAAGCGAAAATATAGCTAACGTATTGATTAATAAGGATGATGCATCGATAGATACCGTTGACTGGACGATGCCTCAGCCCTGGGATGCTGCCGGGAGCGCGAAAGCGTGGATAGCGGAGATTATCCGGGAGATGCTGGAGAGGAGATCCTGTGAACATGCTCCGGCAGTCTGGTTTCAGAAGACTCTTGAGGAGATCATGAAGAGCGGATCGTTTGAGACCGGTAGTTTCCTGAAGCGCCTGAGGGAAAGAGCTGAGGATGAATCGGATTGGGATTCGGATTATCGTTTGTACTACCCATCAACTGATGCCTTCAAGCTCACAGAGGCGCGTTTCCCGGAAAGTGATGATACAGTAATGAGGGTGTTCAGCAGGCTTTGTCCTGTGTTAACCGGAAAGTTTTCAATTCAGGAAACATCGGACAAAGAGAGTGATCTCTCCGCACAGGTTCTGGAGGGTTCATTCAATGGGTAAGATCGATCTGAGCAGACACGGAGTAGTGGAGGCCCATGCCGGAACCGGTAAGACCTGGACAATTATCAATGAACTGGTTCTTCCCATGCTTACGGGTCAGGGATGCAGGCAGGCATCGATCAGCGAGATCATGCTTGTCACCTATACCGAGAAAGCGGCAGGTGAGCTGAAAAAAAGGATCCGGGAGGCGCTGGAGAAGAGGATAGAGGAGACAGGTGATAAGCCGGAAAACGCAGCGCTGCGGAATCATCTGCAAAGATGTCTCAATGATCTGCATGAAGCACTGATCGGAACAATTCACAGTGTCTGCCTGAGACTCCTTCAGAGCTATCCTTTCGAAACAGGGATGCAGTTCACAAGTGAGATGGTGGATGACAGGATGGGGCTTGAGGCCTGTCTGCGGGAGTCAATCCGTGAGGACTGGCCGGAGTGGGGTGTGGACATTTCGCAGTTTGCCGGCGCAGCGGATTTCGAGGGTGATTGGGGCATTGTCGCAAGAATTGTCAATACTGCTCAGGAGTGTCTCGATCCGGATACTGTGCTCTGTGCGGATAGTCTTGCTCCGGGAAGAGACCTGGATACAATCGAGAGTGATATCCGCAGGAAAAAGGAGCTTGTCGCAAGGGTAATCGGCATTATCCGGGAAAAGATTATCCCTGTGGAGAGGCTGGTAAAAGATCCAGCCGGTTTGGACCAGCCCAGGATCGATTACCTTAATGAAATATTCTCATTATGGAAGGGTGTACTGGGAAAGGGGACTTTCAGTTACAAGAGTGAAATCGCGGGTAAAGGCAGGAGAGGCCCGGATTTCCTGTCAAACAAGCTGGTCAAAGGCAATGCATCGGGTGTAAAGCAGAATCCGCTTATAAAAGAGGCTTGTCAGGCGTATAGCGATGTATGTGGCTCTGATGAACTGAAGCAGTGGGCAGAGATCGCCAATCCTGAGGCTGAACTGCTTCTTGCAGTTACCTTGAAGGCTGTTCCTGAAGTGTGCAGGCGATGGAGGGAGAAGAAGCGGCGTGAGGGTCTGATCTCATATCAGGATATGCTCCGTTTGACTTACGATGCAGTGAGAGAGAACGCGCAGTTCAGGACACTGCTCAGGTCAAAGATCCGCTATGCGATTATCGATGAGTTCCAGGACACCAGCGTTCTTCAGTGGGAGATTTTCAGGCGGCTTTTTGTGGATGAATCCAGAGATGGATTCTCGCCGCGGATATTCATAGTGGGTGATCCCAAACAGTCAATTTACAGTTTCCAGAACGCGGTTGTGGAGAGCTATCTCGATGCACGCGAATCGATTCTTGGTTTGCCGAAAGATCCCGGGGAGCAGATCTCCCTTAAATACAACTACCGTTCGCTTCCGGACCTTGTCGATGGATACAACCGGATATTTACCCGCGGGGAAGGATTTTTCCTCTCTGAGCGTATAAGTTACGATACTAAGAATCAGGTTTGCATTCCGAAAAGGGAGTGCTGCCCGGAAAGGATTCCACAGGAGCTGAATAAACCTGTGAGAATTGTTCCGCTCTGGGGGGCATCAGCACAGAGAATCCAGAGATACGCCGGGTATGTGAGTTCTGTGATCAGGTCGCTTAAGGGTCTGGAGATTCCAGTCCCTGAGGGTGACAAATGGGGAAAGATAAAACTCGATTTCAACCATTTCGCGGTTATTGCTGAGAGCCACAATCTGGCCGACAGGTTTCTGGGGATACTTCTTGACAATGGAATTCCGGCGGCAAAGTACAAGCAGGAGGGAGTGTTCAGCTCATCGATGGCTGTGGAGTTCAGGGCATTGCTCTCCGCGATAAACTCCGATGAAAGCAGCACATCAGAGAAGCTCAAGGCGCTGCTGACTGTTTTTTTCAATTATGCACCGGGTGAGATCGATCCTGACAGGGATCTCAGTATCGGTGGACCTGTCAGCACTCTTTTCAGGGAGTGGAAGGTTCTTCTCGAGAGGAGGGCGTTTCCGCAACTGTTCAGGAGTATCCTTGTCAGTACGAGAGTTCAGGAGCGCCTGATCAGGCTCCTTGACGGGGACAGGAAGCTAAGTGATCTTCGCCAGGTGATAGATTACTCGCTTGAGTATCTTATCAGAAAGCAGGGCTCACCTGGAGAGCTTATCGAGCATCTTGCGAACCTGGAGAGAGGAGTAGAGGATCCGGGACGGGATCAGAATCTC
Organism: Fibrobacter sp.; assembly: GCA_012523595.1. Lineage (NCBI taxonomy): Bacteria > Pseudomonadati > Fibrobacterota > Fibrobacteria > Fibrobacterales > Fibrobacteraceae > Fibrobacter > Fibrobacter sp. Next base: position 13,953 of record JAAYIG010000254.1, on the reverse strand, counting down.
CATGCAAAGGAGAGTGACAGGGGCAAAGTGCAGGTGATGACAATGCACGCCGCAAAGGGGCTTGAGTTTCCCGTATGCTTCATAGTCACCAGCGGATCGAAGGACTTTAGAGGTATTATAAGAAAATGGACGCAGAATATTGAGGGAAATGACGGAATTTGCAGAAATTTGCTTCATGTGATGCCTGTAGTTTCCGAGAGGGAGCTGCAGAGGACACCTGAGGCTGAGGCAAAAGAGGAGATTGCCATACAGCAGCAGATCCAGGAGCGCCGCCGTCTTCTTTACGTGGCACTTACCCGTCCCAAAGCGCTTCTTTACATCCCGATGTACCTGAAGTCTACCGCTGATAACGGGACCCCCTGGAAAAACTGCGAGCTTCCATCACGTGCAGCGGACAAGGATCTCACTCCTGTCCTTCAGGAACTGGCTGATGAGTGCTGTGCGGATGAGAATAGTCCTGTGCAGATATGCATGCCTGTTTACACAGGCACCGGAACGGAGACTGATGGCGGAGGGTTGGTATCAGGGGTAAAGGATATCGATCTTGAGGCAAAACTTGCGGATGCTGAGAGAAGGGTATCCGAGGCACTTGTAAAGCTTAACCTCGCTGGAAGGCGTCGGATTCAGACAAGCTATTCCGCTCTTGCCCATGGTCATCAGGAGTCATCAGACCTTGGCGGCCGCCGTACACCAGATGATGACTCCATATTCTCTATTATCGAAGAGAAACCCGATGCGCTGTTGTCACTGCTCTTACCTGCAGGAAAACACACAGGCAGTGCCCTTCATGAGATACTGGAAGAGGCGATCTCACATAAGAGCGGTATCGGATGGGCATCAGACGGTGAGATTCCTGGTTTTCTTAAAGAAAAAGCGATAGAGATTCTGCGTTTTTACGGCATTGCAGCAGACAAGCCCGGCGAAGATGGATCAAAAGTTATTGAGCATGCACTGGAACTGGTGAGACGGGCTCTAAGCAGTACCTACAGTGTGCCTGAATTCGGTGATATCTGTTTGTCAAAGCTGGGCACAACTGACATGAGGGCAGAGGCTGAGTTTCATCTGGGAGTTTATCCTCACTGGGTCCTCGGGTATATGGACCTTGTATTCCGTGTAAAGAACACTGACGGCAGTTACAGGTATTTTGTGCTTGACTGGAAAAGCAACTGGCTTCCTGACTATGACAAGGCAAGTATCGAATCCAGTGTGATTGAGTCAAGGTATGATCTTCAGGCAAAAGTCTATTGCCATGGGCTGCATACCTGGCTTAGCGGTCTGTTAGGATCAGATTATGATCCATCGAGAAATCTCGGTGGGGCGGTGTATGTATATCTCAGGGGACTTGAGCAGGAGAGAGGGAATCCTGTTTGGTTTTACAAGGCAGAGCCGGAATCGGATGCGTTATTCGTTAAGAAAGAGGTTGAGAAGTTTGGTGGTCAGAGAATAAGTTGAGTTAGTAGGGTGTGAGGTTTTCTATAGTACAAATTTTTTATTAAGAGACAAGGAGGAGGTCTCCCCCTGGTTCCAGCCCGCTGAAGACTGCGGTCTTCAACCATCCCCTCTGTGTTGACGCAGTATTGTGCTCTGCGGGAAAATGTTACAACTTGGGTAACATTGGCTGGCTTCTCAGCCTTTACTGGTGGAAGAAGAGACGAATATTGTATACCGGAAAGAGGCGGCATTAATGCCGCCTCTAGCCAAGAAAAGCCCGGTGAACCGGGCTTGCAAGAAAAGGAAATATTATTGTTTTCTATTTACCCCGATTTACATACATTGGAGTGCAGTTGTTTTGTCATGCCGTCGTTATGTCATACTCTCATGCTGTCGTGTTGTCGAAATATTGTAATGTCGTACTCTGAAGAGATGCGGTATATAATTCTCGTTTCTTCTTCCACCAGTAAAGATTAAGAAGCCAGCCAGCCTTACCCGACTTGTAAATTTTGCCCGTTGGGAACTACTCTACGTCAACACGGAGGGGATAGACCAAGACCGGAGTCTTCGAACGGGCTTGGGCGTAAGGGGAGACTTCCCCTGCAAAAATTTTTAAATTCAGGAAATGTCTTGAACTATGATTAAGCTGATTAAGATGATTGACTCTGATTAAGAAAGGATTCAGAAATGAACGTAACACTAGCACATAGGGTAATAAGGTTATGGTCATTGGTTTTCTGTTTACTACTAAGGTTTTAGGATAAAGATACCGGAAAAAAAGTGTTATAAATGTATATTTTTCTAACGGACACTTCTGAATTTGGGTCCGTTTATTACAGAAGTGAGAACACAAATGCCTATACAAACCCAAAACCCGACCATTAAACCATCCATTCTGGCTCATATTCTCAAATCCTCACGCCGTCTGGGCGACCTCGAACTCCGCCAGGCCCGGTTCTTCTCCTCCTGCATCCCCGAGGAGACTCTCAGGGATGATTTCCATATCCTCATGCTCCTCCTTCTGGCGTGCCTTTACAAGGGATACCCTGCCGCAGGGGAAAAAGAGATGGTCGAATGTGTCGAGGGAATATCTGATGTCAGTATTCCGGGAAGTGAAAATGCATCGGAGGTCTCTTCGCTGCTGCAGAATCCATCATCTTTGCCCGATGCGGTAAAAGACTGGTTTCATCGCATAACAGATGAGAACGTAATCGGCTCAATGGCTCCGCTTGCGGGTGTAGCTTTAAATGACGAGGGTAACTGGCAGCCGCTTGTTGTCTATGATAAAACCCGGAAGTCATTCAGTTTTCAGGCATATTTTATCAGTACAGACATGCTCTCTGCCGCGATTCCTGAGATGCTCAAAGCAGAGAAGACCGGGCTTGATATCAAAAAGGCAAGGGCAGTCTTATCCAACTCCTTAAAGGTTGCTTTTGCAGGCCGCAGTGCGCATGTTCGTCAGGTACTTGCCGGGATAATCTCTCTTATGCACAGGTTTACTGTTATTTCAGGAGGGCCCGGCACCGGCAAAAGCACCGTTGTGCATCTTGTCATAAGGGCAGTTTGCGAATACTACGATATTCCTCCTTCCGCTGTTATACTGTGTGCGCCCACCGGAAGGGCAAAGGCACGTCTTCTGGAGGCTGTGACACGGAATCTCTCTCAGGATGACCCTTTTGCATCTGTTCAGGCGCGCACTCTTCATTCCCTCTTAAGAATCGGCAGGGAGGGAAAACCTCTTTACAATAAAGATAACATACTTCCATGCAAGCTGGTTGTTGTGGATGAGGTGAGCATGGTTGACATGAGGCTTTTCGCTCAGCTTATCGATGCGCTCTCTCCCGATTGCCGTCTGATACTTGCCGGTGACATGGATCAGCTTCCTCCGGTCGACGCGGGTGCGGTTCTTGGTGACCTTACATCCAGGCTTGCGGCAAACTCCGGGCAGGCATCCATTTCAAAGGAATCTCTTGCCCTGGCTGAGAAGATACTCTCAGGGCTCGATCAGGTTGAGTCGGTGGATGAGCTTTATTCCGCTCAGACGGATAAAGAGAACATGATGGTGGATCATGCTGTTTTTCTTACACGTAATTACCGTTCCGACAAGGGCATAATGGAATGGTGGGAGGGGTATTTCAGCGGTAAAGTAAAGAAGGATTCCTCATCGGTGGAGTATCTTTCCGGATCTGACCTGGAGAACCGTTTCACGGAATGGACAGAGAGATACATGGATGAGGTCTACAAACCCTGGAAAGAGAGTTTACGTCCTTTACTTATAGACAAAAATACCGGAAACAGCATGTCTCTTGCGGCTGATCTAAGGAAACTGATCGGGGTACGAAGGTTGTTGTGTTGTGTCAACGAGGGAAGCTATGGGCGCAACAGGGCAAACAGTGATTGTGATGCGATCTTCCGCAGGCTGAAGGGAATGACAGGTAGAATTTACAGATGGCATGACGGGCAGCCGGTGATAGTAAATCGCAATCAGGAGAATCTGGGGCTTTACAATGGAGATCTGGGGATTGTACTGGAGGACGATGAGGGGCTTTGGGGGTGTTTCCCGGTGCAGGATGGGGTGCTGAGAGTGCCTGTGGAGAGGATAAGTGATCTGGATCAGGCGTATGCTATAAGCGTGCACAAATCACAGGGCTCAGAGTTTGAGGAGATCATGCTTCTTGTCCCCGAGAACTCATCGATGCCTGTTTCCCGTCAGCTTATCTACACCGCAATCACCCGGGCAAAGCACAGGGTGTGTATAGTGGATCCGGGAAAATTGATTTCTAATGAGAGCCTGCTGCCTGTTGAGGAAAGGTATAGCTTGCTTAGTGAGATACTCTGAAACATTTTAATCTTTGAAAGAGCGTGATTTGACTTTTATACCGAAAACCTGAAAGGGCGATTTATTGGTCTATAAATTGCCTGCTCAATTCCAGGAGGAGGAAAAAAGATGGAGATACTGTTAAACATACTGATCCTTGCCGGAATCATCTACGTTATCGACCTTTTGCTTCCTGCGGTTCACGTGGATAGCATAGGTACAGCACTAGTTGTCGCGATCGTTTACAGCCTGATCAATTTTCTTCTGGGCTGGTTTTTCACCTTCATTACCTTCCCACTCATTTTTCTCACTTTAGGCCTTTTCAAATTCGTTATCAACGCCATTTTTCTCTGGCTCACCGATAAGCTCATAAAAGGGTTCCGTATTGACGGTTTCGGGTGGACCCTTGTGACGGCGCTGCTGATTTCGCTGGGGAGTACGCTCGTGCATTCGTTGATCAGGTTTTAGGGGCTTTTTGGACGACAAAACGACAGCACGACAACACGACAATACCAGAGAATGAGGTGGCAGGTTATCTAGTCCATAATGTCCATACCGTCCATACAAATAATAATTTCTTTTCCCGCCAGTAAAACCCCGATAAATCGGGGTAAATAGAAAACAATGAGATTTCATTTTCTTGCAAGCCCGGTTCACCGGGCCTTTTTTGGCTAGAGGCGGCATTAATACCGCCTCTAGCTTCCCACGCATTACCTCTTAAAAACTGGTACCTTTTTTGCACCATCAAAGGGGGGTGCATATTATCCGGTCCCCAAAAAAAGGACAAATCACAATGGTTCTTCTCGAATACCTTCTAAACATCTCCGTTCTCCTATTCCCAATCGCCAGCATGCTCGCCGTGGGGCTCAATTTTTCGTTTATGCACATAATAAGACCCATGCGATATCCGGATCGGGTATTCCGGGCGCTCGTTTCCAATTTTGTTCTTGTGCCGCTGCTTGCAGTTGGAATCTCACGTCTCCTGTCACTTGATCCTCCATTGGAAGCTGGAGTTATCCTGGTCGGGACCGCTGCAGGTGCGCCATTTCTTCTTAAGTTAACTGGGGTCGCCAATGCCGATGTGAGGCTGGGTGCATCACTTCTTCTCCTTTTGATGCCCCTCACAGTCGTATACATGCCCCTGGTGGTGCCGCTGCTGCTCTCCGATATATCGGTGAGTGCCATAAATATTGCAGTGCCTCTGATTTTGACCATGATATTACCATTGATTGTCGGGCACACACTGGACTCAACGGCACCATCGCTGGCAAGACGCCTGCAGCCAATAGCCGCCAAGACCTCGACTATAGTGCTGGTGGTCTTGATTTTCTCAACTGTGGCGCTCAATGCGGGTCTTTTCTGGGATCTGGGTATTACTGCAATCACTGCGGCAGTTCTCCTCACTGCTGGCGGATTTTTCATGGGATATCTTTTAAGCAGTTCGGGCTTCAACCGTCGTGCAGTGATGGGCCTGGGTGCGGGGCAGCGCAACATAGCAGCAGCCCTGGTTGTCGCATCCCAAGATTTCACTGACCCAAAGACACTCTCCATGGTTGTCTTATTCTCTGTGGTCGACCTGTTGGTACTGTTTCCTATCGCATTGTATTTACGCCGGGGTTCGCCGCTTTCCCAGCCTCCGGGCAATGTGGGCCGTACTGTGTCTGTTCAAGGGTAGAGGCTGGAAAGTCATATCAGTCATTCTTATAATGAAAACTCTCGTATCCGGCATGCAGAAATGACTGCCGCAATTCTTTGTCAATTTAACCGGTTCTTACTGTAAGAGAATCTGATACCGGAGAAATGCTTGATATTTAAGGTTTATAAGAATCTGAGAAACAGTAAGGAGAGAGAATCATGTCAAACCATATTCCGCGTGAGGTGCTTCCGATTCCACGTCACAGGCAGGCGAGCTCAGCGATGTACGATTACAGGGATCCTGAGGCCAGGTACAAGCCGATAGCTCCTTTGCGTCCTCCAGAAGGGGCGCCTAATATATTGCTTGTTCTGCTTGATGATGCCGGGTTTGGTTCGAACAGCGCTTTTGGTGGCCCCTGCCGCACACCTGTATTTGAGCGGCTTGCCAATAATGGTCTGCGCTATACCAGGTTCCATACTACTGCATTGTGTTCACCGACCCGTCAGGCCTTGTTGACCGGCCGCAACCATCATTCTGTAGGGATGGGTGTTGTTTCCGACATGGCAACTACCGCTCCGGGGTACACATCACAACGGCCAGATTCTGCTGCAACCATCGCTGAAGTACTGAAACTGAACGGGTATTCAACCGCGCAGTTTGGCAAATGTCATGAGGTCCCGACATGGGAGTGGAGCCCGATGGGGCCTTTTGACCGATGGCCGACAAACAGCGGATTTGAGTACTTCTATGGCTTTATCGGAGGTGAAACGAACCAGTTTTACCCCAGTCTTATTGAGGGCACGAAGGCCATGAATCCTGGTAAAACGCCGGAGGAGGGGTACCATCTGAGTGAGGATCTTGCGGAGAAAGCATGTCGATGGATAGGGCAGCAGCGCTCGCTTGCACCTGACAAGCCCTTTTTCCTCTATTTTGCTCCGGGTGCAACACATGCGCCGATCCATGTTCCTGAGGGTTGGCGCGACCGCTACAAAGGAGCTTTTGATGAGGGTTGGGATGTGCTTCGGGAAAAAACATTTCATCGCCAGAAAGAGCTTGGGGTGATTCCGAAGGAGTGCGAGCTTACGCCAAGGCCGGAGGGTATCCCTGCCTGGAACGATATCTCAGAAAAGATGAAACCTGTGTTGATCCGTCAGATGGAGCTTTATGCCGCGTTTCTTGAACATACGGATTACTGTGTCGGGCGGGTGGTTGACATGATAGAGAGTATGGGTGAGTTGGATAATACTCTGATCTGGATTATAACCGGTGATAACGGCGCATCGGGTGAAGGTACACTTAACGGGACCTGGAATGAGTCTCTGACTATGACCGGGATGACAGATATCGAGACGCCTGAGTTCCTGCTTGAACATCTCGATTCACTTGGAACCTCTGAGTCATATCCTCAGTACTCTCTAGGATGGGCACATGCGATGGATACGCCGTATCAGTGGACAAAGAGGGTTGCTTCACACTGGGGTGGTACACGAAATGGTCTGATTGTCCACTGGCCGGGTGGAATAAAGCCTCGCGGTGAGCTCCGTCATCAATTCCATCATGTAATAGATGTCGCACCGACATTTCTTGAAGTCGCAGGACTACCGCATCCATCGATTGTCAACGGCCATGAACAGCAGCCGATCGAGGGTGTCAGCTTGGTTTACACATTTGATTCTCCCAATGCACCTGGCAGACACGAGACACAGTATTTCGAAATACTGGGTAACCGGGGTATCTATCATCTGGGCTGGACAGCATCTACCGCGCACAATCCTCCTGTTCTGGTTCATCAGAAGCGAGACTTGGATGACGATATATGGGAACTTTACGATACGAATACCGACTGGTCCCAGGCGCATGATCTGGCGCAGAAATACCCGGAGAAACTTCGTGAGCTTCAGTGCCTATTCCTCAGTGAGGCCGCGAGACATAATGTTTTACCGCTTGATGACCGGACTGCGGAACGTGCGGATCCTGATCGCGCGGGACGTCCTGTATTGCCAGGTTCACGCAGGCAGAGATTGTACCCTGGCATAGGCAGGTTGAATGCTTTCTGTGTAATAAATACGAAAAACAAATCTCATCGGGTAACAGCGGAAATAATCGTGCCCGGTAATGGCTGTGAAGGGGTGATTGTGGCCCAGGGAGGTTTTCCGGGCGGATGGTCCCTTTACACAAAAGAGGGGCTGCTGAAATACTGCTACAATTTTTATGGAATCGACCTATTTCATGTAAAGAGTGCTGAACCGATCCCGGAAGGAAAGCATCTTGCGGGGATGGAGTTTAAGTACGATGGTGGTGGTGTAGCGAAAGGAGGTACTGTTCATCTTTTTGTAGACAACCGGATCGTGGGGGAAGGCCGTGTTGGGAGAACTCAGCCGCTTCCGTTTGCAAGTGATGAACCGCTGGAGATCGGCAGTGACAATGGGTCACCTGTTACTTCTGATTACAGTATCCGTAATTTCATCGGTGAAGTTAACTGGGTTGAGATAGAGATTCCCGAAGGAGCTGTGGACAACAGCAGTGAGATTTCCGGTGAACAGCGGTTGAGAGCTGCCCTGATTACAGATTAGTCAAATAGGATACTCTTATTTGTCTTGATTAAAAGCAAGGAATCGTTTCTTAATCCGGATAGGGAATTAGGTACTGGTTATGAATGTCAATTCAGAAAACAATAATCTGTCCAGCGAAACCGGGGCTTGTCAGGTAATGATAAAACCTGTCGGGCCGGCCTGTAACTTATCATGCAGATACTGTTACTATACGCAAAAGTGCGGTGCAGATGGCTCAGGCAGCAAGGAGATGATGAGCGAAAATCTTCTGGAACTGTTCTTCCGCCAGTTGTTTTTGTCATACAGTGGAGAATGTGTATCCATAACCTGGCATGGAGGAGAACCCCTTTTAAGGGGTATCGATTTTTATAAAAAAGCCATGGAGCTGCAGAGAAGGTATGGTGATAGGAGACTGGTGGAGAATTCTATTCAGACAAATGGAGTACTGGTTGATGAAAACTGGTGCCGTTTTTTTCATGAGAACCGTTTCCTGGTGGGACTTTCCATCGACGGGCTGGAGCATGTTCACGACCGGTATCGAAAGGACAGAAGTGGAAAAGGTACTTACTCCCGGGTAATGAGGGCGATGAGTCTTTTTCAGAAGCATGATGTTGAGTTCAATACCATATCTACTGTAAATGATTACAGTTCACAGTATCCATTGGAGATTTATCGCTTTTTAAAGGAGAGCGATGTTCATTTCATGCAGTTTATACCGGTAGTGGAGTGTATTACCTGCCATTCTGAAGGGGCACAATCACGGACAATTCCACCCGGAGCGCGTACCGGTAAACCGGTTGCGCCCTGGTCGGCAAAGCCATTGGATTACGGGCGTTTTCTGGTGAGAATTTTTGAGGAGTGGGTTACCAGTGATGTAGGCAGGTACTTTGTTCCTTTCTTTGATGCTGTCCTTGGCAACTGGTGTGGCGTAGATGCTTCATTGTGTGTGATGGCAAAGGAGTGTGGTAAGGCGGTAGTACTGGAGAGTGATGGCAGTCTTTATTCGTGTGATCATTATGTTTTTCCTGAGTACAGGCTGGGAAACATAAAGCAGAAGAGTTTTCCGGAACTTCTGCACTCCGGCAGGCAGAAGCGGTTCGGGCGATCTAAACATGAACAATTGACATCTGATTGCCGGAAGTGTGAGTATCTTTTTCTTTGTCATGGCGAGTGTCCGAGGAACCGCTTTGTGGTTTCTCCTCATGAGAAGTTTGGTCATAACTATCTTTGTGAGGGGTTGAAGCTGTTTTTCAGGAAGACTGAGCCGTCGATGCGTTACATGCGTAATGAACTGATGAATGGCCGTCTGGCGGAAGGTGTTATGGACTGGCATCGAAGGTTAAATTCAAACGTGAAGGCACAGGTTTTTTCAGAACATAAAGGGTAATTGTGCTGATCTCTTTTCATGATACTGTTTTACATGGAATTGGAAGTGCATGATGGCAGAAGAAAAGAATGGTAAATTGAAGCCGGCAAGCCGCCGTGCACACATGGCAAACGAGCGTACTTTCCTTGCCTGGATAAGAACCTCCATAGGGGTAATAGCTTTCGGCTTTGCTGTTGAGAGGTCTGCATTTATAAGTTCACTGGAACAATCCTTGTCCCGGAGTCTCACTCGTTTTGCGGGGTTTGTACTGATGGCATTTGGAGTGATGATCTCAGCGTTTGTGTTTATCAGATATGTTATTGTTGAAAAAGAACTTGACAAAGGATTGTATAGACCCAATATGTTCCTTACATCGGCAGTGGCATCTTTTGTGGTTGCAATCGGATTGTTTCTGATCATCATATTGTTGGCAGGTGAAGTATGATATGCAGAGGGAATATTTTACCACTCTTTTAACATTGGTAACTGTCTGGCTCGACCTTTTAATAAGGTTATGGTCATGAGAGGCGGCATTAATGCCGCCCTCGTACCCTCGCACTCTCGTACCCTCGTACCCTCATCATATGTGAACAGAAAGAGTTGCCAAACCACAGGTACCATTTTAAAATGTAATCTGCGGGTTTTTGGGCAAGTGGAATGCAGAAACTGGTCGATGACGGGTATCCTATGGAAATTGAGAAAAAAAAACGGCTCCTCAGAGAACTGAGAGAACTGGCAAAGATAGCTCGGGAAAGAGAAAACCAGAAGGAAATTATCAAGCTGAAGAATAAATTCCTGGAATGGGAAAACGGCGCTCTTGACCATAATAACCTGCCTGAAATTATCAGGGAATCACATGAAATCATCAGTCGCAATATCTGGAAAGCCCATGATTTTGACGATGATTTTATAGTGATAAGAGCCGTTTACAAGAATATTATCGGCAAAGAGGAACTGAGTGAGGAACTTTACGAATACTTAAGGGAAAAGATCGATAGATTGAAAGATGTGCTTGGAAATTTCGAAGATTGATTATTGATACTACTTTCAGGACAGTTGCCTGAAAACTGAGAACCTGTACTCTGCTACTCTTTGCTGATCACCATCAATGATTTAAGGTTGACTGTCTCAAATTCTTTTTTAATCGTTCTTTTAATCCTGTCAAGGTTCTTCCTTAAAGGGCATACCTTCTGTTTTTTACAGGGGAGTTTCTTAAAAACACACTCGTTGTTTTCGAGACCATCTCCGAAAATAGACATTATGTCGTACAAGGAAATATCTTCCGGTCTGCGGGTAAGCTGAAAACCACCGTTTTTGCCTTTCAATGAAACCAGAATACCGCCAAGCTGAAGCTGCTGGAGAATGCCCCTGAGGAAGGCGTAAGGCATGTCAAGTTCCCCGCAGAGTTCTGTCACTGAAACGGGATATTTTTTCGAAGCGATGTAACACAGAGATGAAACTGCATAATCGGTTTTACGTGTAATTAGTTTCATTTTCCCCTTAGCCCTGGGTTGAACTTATTGTCCAGCAGAAATTTCGGGTTGATGCCTGCATTGCTTATCAGATGAAAATACTTTATCACGATAACAGAATGTATTATTAAGGAACAAGTTCAGGAAAACAGTGATATTTAGTTTAGTATGAATATAATATGATATTTAGATTGTATCAAATAGATATCAGTGCTGTAAAAAACGATGAGAGCTATTAAACTTCCTCTTTGCCTGTTACCATCTGCAATAGTTTCCTTGATGTTGAGCATCCACTTTCTCCGGCTGTCTGACTACGGATGGGCGGTTTTATGTCTTCTTTTTTTCACTTTGCTTCTTTTTTCACGTAAAAGATGGGTGTGGATCATCTTCCAGGGTTTCCTTCTTGCCGGAATTCTGGTATGGGTTTACAACGGTACGGAAACAATTGCTCAGCAGGTCTCAATGGGTGAACCGTGGGGAAGAACCGCTGTCATGATGTCAATGGTTTGTGTACTGAGTGTTTTAGCATGGTTATTTCTCCGGGTAAGAGAAGTGCGGGCACACTATGATGGCTCAGCGGAAAATACTGTGACAAGTACTGTTGCCTTTTTCCTGACATTTCTTATCTGCTCATTTCCTCAGGCTCTCATGCATGACCCGGTTCCGCTTATGGCCGAGAGGTTTATAAAAGGAGGCGGATGGATTGAAATTTTCTTTTTATCACTTTACTCGGCATGGCTGGTTGAGAAAATAATCATAAGTGATAAACCTGGTAAGATCCGAGGTAGAATATGGACTGCTTTTTCAGTTGTTTTTTTCCTTCAGGCAGCCCTCGGGATTTCCGGCTTTGAAAAGTTTCTTATGACCGGGTCTCTTCACTTGCCGGTACCTGCATTGATAGTGGCCGGCCCGCTGTATCGGGGGGAGGGTTTTTTTATGTCTCTTCTTCTTTTGTCAACACTTATCCTTGTGGGGCCTGTATGGTGCTCCTGGATTTGTTACATAGGAAACTGGGACTTTCTGGCATCAAGAAGCAGGAGAAAACCCGCAGAGCTCCCCGGGTACTACAACCATATAAGAATTTCTCTGTTTGCGGCTCTGGTTATAGTCACACTGTTTTTAAGATTCAGCGGATTCAGTACGTCATTTGCCGTGATTTGTGGTGCAGCTTTCGGACTATGCGGAGTTGCGGTAATGATACGTATTTCCAGGAAAAAGGGGATTATGGTACACTGTACAACCTATTGCCCGACAGGTCTTATCAACAACCTGGTCGGGAAAATCAACCCTTTCAGAATACGAATCGGAAATGGCTGTATCGATTGTTTTTCCTGTATGAGGGCATGCAGGTATGGGGCTTTGACAAAAATCAGTATCAGGAAGCGCAGGCCAGGATTGACCTGCACACTCTGCGGTGATTGTGCTGCAGCCTGTAAAGACTCTCGTATTGGCTATCATTTCCCCGGAATCTCATCGGTTGCAGCCCGGAAAGCTTTTCTGACCCTGGTTGTGGTTTTGCATGCAGTGTTTCTGGGGATGGCGAGAATTTGAGGGTCGGATTGGTTCTGAAATGAGGAGAACCAGGATTCCGGCAACCGGCATTAGTCGTGTTATTGGGTTGTCGTTTTGTCTTCCTGGTGTGCGATAATTGTATGGATGGTATGGACTAGATGCTCCGGCACCTTATTCCTTCGTATTGTCGCAGTGTCGTGTCCACGTTTTGTCGTGCTGTCGTACATTCCCTGCCTTCAACACATTTTTTTCCTGAACCTTAGTATCTGTCCGATAAACCTTAGTAGTAACAGGGATCAACGCACACACAAACCTTATTACCTTATTCTTTCCACCTTTTACTAATGTGTCCTGGTAATTATTGTCAAAACAAAATGTGTGTACAGGTTATGGTATTCGATTTTAATAAGGTTAGGGTCATTGGTTTTCCTTTTTGCTACTAAGGTTTTTAAGACAGATACTAAGGTTTAACAGATACGAGGTTTTAGAGATAAAGTGGGTTAAAAAAGATTGCCTCGTTATAAGTCTCTGGAAACAGGTTCTGTGCTTTCCTGTGACTACGGAGTAAATATCAGAACCGCTTTTATTTCCGGAAAAATTTCTTCTGTATTCCTTACCCCTGCTTTTTGACAGATTCAACAAAGACCCTGTATTCACTGGAAATATTACTGAACTCTGCATTGACATCCTGGAACCGTGAAAAAAGCTGTCCGATTTGTGTATCAGAAAGGCTGCGGTTCATCCAGGGATAAAGTATCTCATCTTCCTTATTTATATGCTCTGTCAGGAGATCTCTGTATGCGGTCAGGTTCTTCTCAAGAGATACCCAGTCATTACTTTCAAGACTCCTCCGTGCTTCCTTCACATACACCCGTCCCGTCTCATGCTCTGTGATGAAAGACTTTATTATATCGGAATCGCTGTCAAAATAACCAAACAGGATCTTTTCCTCCTTGGCATGATGAAAAGCGTCGGCATAGTTACGGATAAAATCGATACCTTTGGCGATCAATCCATGGTTGCTCTGTGATTCAAGCAGAGATGGAATAGATGCAAGGAAGTCTTTTATGACTGTATGTTCGATCACAAGCTCTCTGATGGGAGGAGCGAGATTGGTCCGGTTGGTCTGCTTTTCCTTGCGTTCAATAGCGGGTATGACTGCATTC
>JAAYIG010000253.1 GCA_012523595.1 Fibrobacter sp. | reverse complement strand
GATTTACTTAATATACCGCTTTCGGATGTATCGGAAGCCATTGAACGCCTTCGGAAAAAAGGTGTACTTAAAATTGACAATGGGAGAGTTGTTATAACCGGGTTTGAACAGCTTGAGAAGCATTCCCGGACACTTTTTCAGTCAGTGGATGAGGTTACGGCGACCTGATACTTTTTCAGGATGGTAAGTATGAAAAAATCAGGCCTGTTACTATTTGTTGCTGTTGCATTTTGCAGTCTTTCCTATTCCTCATCTGATACCACAATATGCTCTGATGCTCTGGTTTCACCGGACAACATTTACAGAGCAGTGTGGTCATGTAACAGTTCCATACTTTACAAAGCACTTTCCTGCGGTGTGGATCCGGATATTCCGGATTCAAACGGGACAACTCTGCTTATTGCATCGGCCAGTATTGGATGCACTGATCTGATGAAAGTCCTGCTGAATTTCAGGGCATCGGTTGATTTTCAGGACAGGTCAGGAAAGAGTGCGCTTTTTTACTCTGTAATTAACAATAAACCGGCACTTGCAGAGGTTTTGCTTGAGCATGGTGCTTCAGTAAACCTTCCGGACAGCAATGGAGAGACTCCTTTGCAACTTGCAATACAGAAGTCGGATTCTGCAATGATCTCGCTGCTGCTTTACTATGGAGCTGATCCCTTTGTAGTTGACAAAAACTGGCGTACACCGCTGATGCATGCCATATCGAGAAAATCTATTGTTCTTACAAGGCTGCTGCTTCAGGCCGGCTCAGACTGCAATGCCCGTGATGCAAACCAGAAGACCGCTTTGATAATGGCAGTTGAATCCGGAGTTCCGGAACTTGTCAGACTTCTACTTGCATTCGGGGCAGATAAGAATGCTGCAGACAGTAAAGGTGTTACTCCTTTGATTGCTGCGGTTTTGCGAAACCGGATCGAGATTGTGGGGGTGCTTCTGGAAGCTGGTGCAGATGTAAATCTTAAAGATCAAAGCAACAGGACTCCTCTGATGATAGCCATGAGGGGTGGTTTTCAAAAGATAGAGAAGCTGCTGCTGGAGAAGGGACCTGATGGTTATACTCCTTTGTTAACTGCTGCAAGAAACGGTGATGTGGAAAAGATAAGAGATCTTCTAATGCTGGCATCTGTGGACGTAAATATGAAGAATCATTATGGGAGCACACCTCTTATTGTGGCGGCATCGAAGGGGCATGTGCATGTGATGGAGGAGTTGATTTTCTATGGCGCAGATCTTAATGCGCAGAACCAGGTATTGGGGACAGCGCTTATGTATGCTTGTGCAAATGGCTATTCACGTGCGGTGAGATTATTGATTGATTCCGGGGCAGATGTTAATGCGGTGAATATTCATGGCCGAACAGCACTTGACTATGCGCGTAGATACCGTGAGAATGGGATTTACCAGATGCTGATAGATGCTGGAGTGGAGGGGGGAGGTTTGTTTTAGGGGCAGGGGACAGACTATGTTTTTACTTTTTTGGGGACGGACTGTTTTTTTGCCTTTTAGGTACTTTCAGCGAATCTATGGGTCCACTTAGTCCCTAACCATCCAGATAGTGGTGGATACCTGAAAGATTCTACTGAGCAGGAGGGCTAAATTCGGGAGTGGAATGGAGTAGGAATTAGTGTCCCCGGTTTTGGTTTTCAGGGGACAGACTATGTTTTTGTTTTTTTAGGGACGGACTATTTTTTTACCTTTTAGGTACTTTCAGCGAATCTATGGTCTTCTTAACTCCAAATCATCCTGATAAAGGTGGATACCTGAAAGATTCTACGAGCAGGAGGGCTGAATTCGGGAGTGGAATGGAGTAGGAATTAGTGTCCCCGGTTTTGGCTTTCAGGGGACACTTTTTTGGGGACGGACTATGTTTTTACCTTTTAAGTACTTTCAGCGAATCTATGGAATTCTTAACCCCAAATTATCCTGATACAGTAGATATCTGAAGTTCTACAGAGAAGATTGGATATGGAATAGAATGGAATGAGAATTTGCTGTTCCAGTGAATCAATAAATACCCGATGCCTTTCTTCGTATTCATATAGTTAAACGGCTAAATTTACTTTTATAGAGACCTGTTTTTTCTAATACTACAAAAAGACTCAGAAAAAAATGAAAAACTACATTCTTGACAACACTGTTCTTCTTTATGATGCGCAGGCACTGTTTAAGTTCGGGGTGAATAATGTCATTATTCCCATTCCGGTTCTGGAAGCTATTGATCACTTCAAGAAAGATATCAGCGAGATTGGCCGCAATGCACGCCAGGCATCAAGATACCTTGACGAGCTTCGTAAAAAAGCCTCTGTAACATCGGGGATAAGACTTGAGAACGGAGGGATGCTGTATGTGAAGATCAGCACCGGGTCAACCCTGATGAGGCTTCCTGATGAACTACGGGATAGAAATCGCGATAATATGATATTGGCTATTGCACTGGATGTTAAGGAGCATTCATCTGATATCGACACCATATTTGTCAGCAAAGATATAAATCTGCGGATCAAAGCCGATGCCCTTGGTCTTGATGTAGAGGATTATGAATCTGACAAAGTGGATATTGAGGAACTTTACAGCGGTCACCGTGAACTGGTTATTGATCATGATTCTCTTCTGAAGTTCAGAGAAAGCGGTGTGCTTAGTTCTTCAGAAAAACTATACCCTCATCAGTATTTAACGCTTATTTCCCGTGAAGACAGCTCCTCATTTGCCCTGGGGAAATTTGACGCTGCCAGAAACGCAATTGTAAAGATAACCACCGAGGAACGTCAGGGGATATGGCGAATCAGTCCCAGGAACAGGGAACAGATATTTGCCATGGATGCATTGATGGATGATTCCATTCAGTTAGTGACCCTTGTTGGTAAAGCTGGCACAGGTAAAACTCTTCTTGCTGTAGCCGCCAGTCTTTACAAAACCGTTGATGAGAATGTGTACAGCAGGATACTGGTATCGCGTCCGACTCTTCCCATGGGCAAAGATATCGGATTTCTTCCCGGCACAGTCGAGGAAAAACTGACTCCATGGATGTATCCGATAGTAGACAATGTGGAACTGATTATGCGTAATGACAGCCGTTCCTCCCGGCATATAAGAGGTTTCAGGGAACTGGTTGATATGGGAATTCTGATAATTGAACCCTTGACATATATTAGGGGTCGTTCTATACACAATCAGTATCTTATTATTGATGAGGCGCAGAACCTTACTCCTCATGAGATTAAAACCATTATCACCAGGGTTGGTGACGGGACTAAAATTGTGATTACCGGGGATCCGTATCAGATAGACAATCCATATATCGACTCGTCAAGTAACGGGCTTACTTATGTGGTGGAGCGATTCAAGGCTCAGGATATAGCGGCACATATCTATTTCTCCAAAGGAGAGAGATCAAAGCTTTCTGAGCTGGCAGCAAATCTGCTTTAGTGGTTGGGGACAGACTGCTTTTTTCCTCTTTTTTGGGGACGGACTATGTTTTTCCTCTTAGCTGGTGATCCGACCAGATTTTTTAGTAAAAAAGTAGTCTGTCCCCAGGGATTAAAGATTAAATGGTTGAATTAGTTTTCCACTCAGATAATCACATCTGAATTCAATGGTGAGAAGCAGATTCTCTCAAATATGAATTTCTACTCAGAATTGTTTTCTGTGGCGCATGTGGTGCAACTGAAGAACTGCTCTTTAAGAAGACCAAATCCGAGATACCCGGAATTAACTTGAACAGACCGTTTGTATGCAGGTTACGGTTTTGTCCTCAGTATCTTCAGGTGTTCCCTTACTAACCAGAACAGCGATGGGGGAGATGGTGACCCTGAGAAATTCAGCAATGACCGAAAGTGGAATAAGCTCCATCACATGAGAACGATAGCAGAAATCAGCTCGGGCTTGAGATCTTATGTTTTTTCTCCCCCGTTTCATAAGGTCGCTTTCAGTAATGTCGTACTCCTGGCAAATCTCAATTGAGATTTTCTTTAATACATAGGGATAGTCGACTTTTCGATGTATTCTGCTCAGATGATTTTTGTACTGCTCCAGGGCATTCTTTACAAATTCGGGATCTCCAATTACCGCAGGTGATCCTTTGCAGGAGCGGGCTATTTCGGTTATTTCGGTTTCAGACATTTTACCGGCTGTTTTAATATCTTCGCAGTTGCAGCTCTGTGACATGGATTCCATGTAAGCTGAGACAGCGTTTTCTTCGTCGTCGCCAAAGAAGCACAGCGCTTCTTCTCTGCTTTGAAACTTTTCCCCTGGTGCATCTTCTTCGCCTATAAGGAATCCATGGCCGCATAATGGGCAGTCTTTTAGTTCCTCAAGGGACTTGACCATCCCAGCCCTTAGAGGGTTTAGATGCACGTACTTAATGAGCTGAACTGCGTAGTCCTGATCCTGGCAGAGAACTGATTTGAATCTGCTCCGGAAAAGATATCCTTTTCTTTTGTATTTCTTGTTGTATCGGGCGGCGTAT
>JAAYIG010000252.1 GCA_012523595.1 Fibrobacter sp. | reverse complement strand
TTATTACAGAGCAGATGGTGGAGGCGTTCACCACCGATAAAGACGGTGATGGTATTCCTGATGATGTGGATCAGTGTCCAGATGTTGCAGAAGATATGGACGGATTTGAAGATGTTGATGGGTGTCCGGATTATGACAATGATCAGGATGGTATCTATGATGCTCAGGATCAGTGTCCTAATGACCCTGAGGATCGTGATGGTTTCCAGGATGTAGATGGGTGTCCTGATCTGGATAATGATCAGGATGGAATCCCTGATGTCGAGGATGCCTGTCCAAATAATCCTGAGACTGTAAATGGTTACAAGGATTCAGATGGTTGTCCAGATGAGAAGCCACAGGAAATTAAACAGACTTTGATCCTTAAAGGGGTTAATTTTAAAACTGCAAGTGCCGAACTTTTGGAAGAATCCTATTATGTACTGGAACATGTGTATAACAGCCTTGAAGCGTATCCGAATGTGAAAGTCGAGATTGGGGGACATACTGATGATCAGGGCTCTAATGATTACAATTTGGCCCTTTCCTATGACAGAGCAAAATCAGTTATGAGTTATCTGGTTATGAGAGGTATTGCTGCGGATAGAATTGTAGCCAGGGGTTATGGTGAAGAACGTCCTATAGCTCCTAACACGACTCCTGAGGGTCGGGCTAAAAACAGGCGGGTAGAGGTTGTTCCACTCAAATAAAAAACTTCAAAAAGGCTGGTATATTGTGAGGTGTTTTCCAACAAAAATTAAATCGTGCCTAATGGCAGTCTTGCTGGCAGGTGCAACTTTTTTTGCAAATGGAAATGGTGGATATGATGCACCTTATTTCCAGGCTGATTTTATTCAGGATCTCACCGATTGGTCCTCTGCTTTGGTGAACCCAGCCCTTTTATACAGGGTCAATCAGATGCATGTGGATGCATTAGGTTTTTACCGATGGGCTCTGGGTGATGATGCTATGGGATATCAGCACATGGCTATTCAAATGCCGGTAAGGCGGAATCAGACAATCGGTATGACACTGCTTTTTACCAGGAACTCTATCCAGAAATCCTTTATCGATTCTTCAAGTCAGACTATAAAATATGTTGGCAACACCAGTTTTCAGGATGTGTGGTTTATTGCTAATTATGGAATCAGACTTCTTCCCTGGCTGATGGTGGGGACCAACGTAAAATTAAGAACACAGTATCAATTTGGTGATTGGGCTGTATCGCATGTTCCTGGTATCGATTTGGGCTTATATTTTAATCCTCTGGACCATTATCGTTTTGGTGATCTTGGTATCAGTGTTTCTCTTCAGGATATTTTGCCAACCCAGGTCAAATGGGGAGAAGCGTTTAATCATTTAGGGTTGCAGAGGGAGACAGAGGTTACTACCAGCAGATTAAGGATGGGTATCAGATATGCGGCATTAAATGATAATCTGGTGGGAGATGTTGAATTTCTGATTGATAATGCTCTGGGAAAATTCTATGATGCACTTGATTGGAAAAAATATGTTGACATGTTTAAAGGCAGGGACAGCACCGGTGCCAAAATAGGAGAGATCATTCCGGAATACCGGTTCGGCGCCCATGTTAAGTATATGTTCATTCCGCAGATCTGGCTTAAAGCAGGCTGGAACAATAATAACATTCCATATATAGGATTTAATTACAACCTTATTTATCCACTTCCAGAAATGATCAATTATCTCAACTTTGATTGTCATCTGGGATACAGCTTTATTGAGACTTTAATCAAGGACAGCGACAAGAAAGATGAGCGTGGGTTCACCATCGCAGGGAAAGTGTCCACCGATTTCGGACCCACTCGCGAGCAGCGTGAATCCAAGCGTTTGTATGATAAACTGATTCTTGCGCCAATGGACGCTTACAACGAGGCTATGAGACTGTATCTGGCCGGAAAATACTGGGAAGCTTCATTTGCTTTTGGAAAAGTATTGTCCCTGTTTCCGAACTTCCATCTTAATGATAAGGCAACTTATTACCTTGGAAACTGCTACAGATTCCTTTACATGAATGACATTTCCCGGCAGGTATACAAGGAAGCCTTGGAAGAGTATACAACTTCAGAGATGCGAGCCAAATATCTTTACGGTCTGATGGCTTTAGATTACAGGGAAGGGAAAATGGAGGATGCTCTTAAAAACCATTCCTTCATTATTAATCTCTATGCTGATAGTGACATACGGCCTGATGCAGATTATCTGGCAGGACAGATCCATTTTCAGCAGAAAAACTACAATGTTGCGGAACAGTTGTTTGAAGGAATCATGCAGGGTGATCCTCATTATCTTTATGCCCAGTATACTCTGTCTATTATCAATATTGAG
>JAAYIG010000251.1 GCA_012523595.1 Fibrobacter sp. | reverse complement strand
TTCTCATCTGTAAGATACAGAATTGACGGAGCTTTGATTTTTGATTACGGACGGGTGACTAAAAGTATCGATGAGATCCTGAGCATTAATGGTAAACACATTGAAAGCGGAACAGCCATAGGTTTCGGGTTTCGTCTGATGGTACCTACATTTGAGCGAAGTATCTGTGCAGATTTTGTATTTGGAGACAATCCCTATACAGAGGCTCTGGATTTCAGATTCCCGGGAGCACCACATCTTTATCTGGACCTGTATTTTTAGGATTCCGCTATTTGGGTGAGAAGTATAAAAAATGGCGGAAGACCTGTAAGCCGGGTTCTGTCTTTTCTGTTATTACAGAAGAGGCAGCCATTTATCTGGCCCCGTTTTCACGAAGCATTTAGCAGCCTACCCTGGGAGAATCGAAGCGGACCACTTCGTCCTGTAAACAGGATCCCCCTATACTTGGCCTTGCACCGGAAAGGGTTTACCAGCTCCCTTTAGAGAAGGGACGGTGGGCTCTTACCCCGCCTTTTCACATCTCACACCGGCACTCCGAAGAGCACAGGAGCGGTCTTTTCTCTGTGGCACTTTCCATACCCTTACGGGTCCCCCGCTCATCACGGGGTTTCCTGTCCTGTGGTGCCCGGACTTTCCTCTGCAGAAATCTTCCTGCAGCGGCTGCCCGATCTTCCGCCAGTCCAATTATACATCTCGTCGAAAACTCTTTACAACTATTCGATTCAACAGCTCAAATGTTGGAACTCCTTCATCTGGTATCCTGTCATCCTTTCTCTGTCTATCGGTGACATTTTTTTATTACCTTTTTATCCAATTTATCATAATATCTTTTCTTTTTAAGGCTATTTTATTTTTCCTGATGACATATTCTTCAGCATTTTAATCTGTTTTAATTATAATATCTACATGCAACCGGGTTAAGTTTTCAAAATGAGGAGAGATTTGTGTTTGAGGTGCTGAGAAATAAACAGATAATATTCGTTTTTTCCTTTCTACTCATAATTGGATCTGCTGTCACTTTCAGTCAGGCATACTCCCCCTCATCACCCATTTCCCATGACAACAAAACCGGTATCACCATTTCCGGCAAGCAATTTACTACTGGGTCAGACGGGGTCTCGATACTACTCAAGAACTGTAAAGACATTACCATATCCGATTGCCGCTTTATTCTCAATTCCGGAATAATAGGCATTCAGATGCATAACTGCAGCAACATTACCGTAAAAAACTGCTACTTTGAATCATTTCGCACCGGAATTTATGCCATAAGCTGCAGTGGAGGAATAGATATCCAGTGTAATGAGTTCAGAAATATTGCCGGGGCTTCCCCCAGAGGCCAGATAGTACAGTTTAACAAATGCAGTGGAGCAGGCAACAGAGTAAATTACAATATCCTTGACCACGAATTCGGCACCGGAAATCCGGAAGATTTAATCAACATGTACGGCTCCTCCGGAACATCATCAGACCCGATTCAGATTATTGGTAATAAGCTCAGAGGTGGAGGACCGAGCAAATCCGGTGGCGGAATAATGGTAGGTGATGATGGCGGACATGATATAAGGGTGGAGGATAATATTCTGGTGGATGTTGGTCAGTACGGGATCGGATGTCCGGCAGGTTACAATATCACCATCAGGAATAATAAAATCTACGGAAAGCAGCAAAGCTTTACAAATGTTGGATTATACGCAGGACTCCAGGGAGAGATTGATGCCGGTTTCTCCTGCAATGGCCCATCAATCAGAGTGGAGAGTAACCAGATAAACTGGAAAAACAAAAACGGCGTTCAGAATGACTACTACAACTGTCCCTGTTGTCCGGGTGTTGTAACCGTAAATAACACCTGGAGAGCGCCCATTGGCCCGGAAATACTCCCTTCTGTTCTTATTCCCGATGAACACTGCGGATCCGGTTCCACAGCAGTCAAATCTCCCGTGAGAAGTCAATTAACAGAAAAGATTATGCCCGATCTGAAATTCACCCGCAGGAACGGAGACGAAATCATTTTTACAATTAACCTTTCCCGAAAAGAAAGTTTCAAACTGTCAGTCTTCGATCTTTCCGGCCGTCAGGTTTTCAGCAGCCGGCAATCCTTTTCCGGTGCCGGAACACATCGGGTTATCTGGCACCCATCAAAGGGCTTGTCTGAACAAATAAGAACGGTCGTTGTCAGACTGTCATCAGGGGAAGATAATATATACCGGAAAATTGTCTTGAACTGAGACCTGAACAAGAGATGGTCTCTTCCATCTCTATTATTTGCAAAAAAAAACAAGCGATGGTTAAAAAAGGTCTGATATATTCCAATCAGACTGATTCCTCTACAAAGCCCATCTGCTCCCGAAGATCGTTGATCTCTTTCCTCCAGAAGGAGTCTGTTCCCCAGTCAGGAAAATTACGGCGGAACTGGAAATCATGGGTTTGACGGCTGCACCATGCCAGGAAATAAATCATGCGCATTGCCCTTAATGGTTCGATACAGCGGAGAGATGTCCTGTCAAAGGAACGAAACCGCTCATATCCATTGAGAAAGAGCTCGATCTCACGCGGGCATGCATCAGGCCGGTCAGGAAGAAGAAGCCACATGTCCTGCACAGGAGGCCCCATTGCCATATCGTCAAAATCGATGAGAAGAAATCCCTCATCGAGCCTGTCCATAATATTGCCTCTGTGACAGTCGCCATGAATCCTTATCTTTCTGATATGTTCAAAAAGAGGAGCGCTGAGTTCAATGAGACGTGTCCCGGTTTCCCTGTACTGGTTACGGAAACGCTCAGGAATTACACTTCCGCAAAGATATTCAACATCATGAGCAGTTGAGATAGAAGGATCGATTGTTATTCTTGCCGCCGCAATCCGCTTCTCCCCTGCTAGATGCATCCTGCCTACAAGTGAGCCAAGCCTGTACCAGTCTGAGTCATCATTTATCTCTAATTGACGGCCGGAACGTTTGGGAAAAACCGCCATATAGATACCATCAAACTCTCCCAACGTCTCCCCGTTTCTCAATGTAACAGGTGCAACAACCGGAATTTCCGCTTCCTGGCAATCAAGAACAAACCTGTGCTCATCCAATATTGCTTCCCTGCTCCATCGATCCGGGCGGTAGAATTTTACTACCAGCCTTTTCCCATCTGCAGCAACCAGTTCATAAACACGGTTAATGTAACTAGGGAAAGTAGAAATACATGATGTCAACTTTATTCCAAGAGCATCTTCAACAGCTTCAAAGATCTTTTCCGGTATCAGCTTTTCAAAAGACATATCTGTCCCTTCGGTTTTTCCATCAGTTCTGGATTCTGATACAAAATAGTACTTACTTCCATGCTCTGCCCGAAGAATCGGCCTGAAGACGGATCATTCCTGGTTTGCACGATACCGGATTACCAATACCAGTGCCGGTCCTTAAAACAAACATTTCAGAGGAACAAAATTAATCAGGGCAGATAAGTAATCTTTGAAGTAAACCTCTTATGAGGCCTGCCGCGGGAATCCAGTACCGAAAAAGTCACAAAATAAATGCCCGATTTCACCCTTTTATTCCGTAAATCAAGGCCATTCCAGGAAATGAAATGCTCCCCACAGGAAAGGTCCTTCCCTGCCTCTTTTTTCCAGACCAGCTTCCCTGTCGGGTCAAATATTGAGAAAACCAACCTGTGATTTGAATAAAGAGGTACCGTATATCGGATGTTTAACTGTGATCTGAAAGGATTCGGAGAAAGCGATTTGATGGAATACCTAAATGAAAGGAGATCCTTTCCTAATTCTTCTCTGTAAGATTCTTCGGCTGCCACAATCAATCTGTACTCCACACTTTTCGCTGCCACAGTGACAGTGCCGCTTTTCTGCCATTTTCCACTGGGTTGATCTAGCAGCAGAACACTTGTATTGTCAGGGAGATCACCTGATTCCTGAAGCTGATATGAGATCGAAACAGGCCTGGAGCTCCTGTTTTCAAAAGCCAGTTCCTGTGTTAAATCACCCTTATACTGATTGTCGATAAAATGGCCATATCGCTTGTTTTCTTTTCGGTTATAAAGCACAACCCTCTGCTCGGAAAGTGAAGGTGGAACCGGATACCATCTTGCAGAACCGGAAGGATTGTACCCGAAGAAAACACGGGAAAGCGGTGTACCGCTCTCTGCCTTAAAAACAGCCTTAACACTCCATCCGTTTTGTTTTTTCTTCCCCAGGGGTCTCTGAGGAGACATTGAAGCCGGAACGGGTGGAATCTTTAATTCCGCTTTACTGTCACCGGAATTGTAAACAGTAAAGGCATTGACTGCACTGAGATCCAGGACAACATTGGGGTCCTGCATCTCTTCAATACCGGGCACAAAAAGCCCCTCAGAACGGAATCTGCGGGTTAAGCTATCCTTTACCCATGAATAGAACTGCATTTCTTCCGATCCGATACTGTTCTCTAAAATATCTGCCAGCCGTATCGGAAAGGCAAACGGCAGACTGATATCAGTCCATTCTCCGGGAGCAAGTTCTATTTTGAAAGGTTCCTTTAAGGAAACAGTAGTCCCGGAACCGAAATGAAGCGGTCTTTTTCTCAATGTTTTTATCCAGATGGTCTGTCCAGGGATAAATCCGAATTTTTCCTGTGCATAAGCCGAATACTCGACAAATTCTTCTTTGGCTCCTTCCCACTTAAACATACGCATGAAGCGGTTATCATAGGAGACATTTTCAAAT
>JAAYIG010000250.1 GCA_012523595.1 Fibrobacter sp. | reverse complement strand
TAATTATCATTGAATTTAAGTGTTCCTAATTTATAATAAACTACCTCTAATAATTTACTAAAAGTACCATATCTTTTTTTTAATAATAATTTTTCAATAAGTGTCTTCGAAATTTTAACACCATTTACTAGCTCTTCTGAATCATTAAGATATTTTGCTTCAGACAACCAAAATCCTCCACTCTCAATTATTCCAAGCAATCCATGCAAATCTGTATAGTGAAAAATATCATTTTCAATATAATATAGATTTTTAAACTTTTTACTAAAGTATCTGTCTCTAGATGTAAATCTTGCCCTGAAAGGCCCACATTCAGAACTTTCTATAATTGCCTTGAAAGAATCAGACTTATTCATTTTATCTTAGTATAACGCTGGGCATAAGGCGCGGCGGCTTTTTGCCGTCGCCCTTAATGCCCCCTGGTTGTGCTCAGATCGTGTTTAATGCTTCTAATTGCATTATTACAGTCAGTATCCCTGCGGGATTTATTCCACCATCTTGGACGTCAGAAAAACCAAAGTCCAAATATAAGTTTCTTGCGGACTTTCCTTCATGGACCGATTTGTCAAAGGTTTGGACCGAAATATTTTTCTGCTGATTCAGCTTACTAATAGCGAATTCGATCAACTTTCGACCGCATCCATTTCCACGATATTGTTGTGATACTGCGAGCCATGCTATTTCATTTTTTTCTTTAGATATTACAACGCCACCAATTAATTTCTTGTTGTCTCCATTCGGTTCTGAATAGATGCAAAATGCAGTGCTTGAAGAAATCGCGTGCCTTAGAGCTTCTTGAAAGTCCAATTCCTCGGCCATAGGACCAAATAGTGGCTCGACTTCCCTTGCAAGTAGGATCCATCTCTCAAAATCTGTTTCTTGTGAACGAACAACTTCCATAATTATGTTACGCATCCTTTTTGTCTTTGAAGCACAACAGTATGAATCGGCCAAAGTTTTCTTGTAAATATGCTGAATAATTCTTTATTGAGCATACCGTTGCGTTCATCCCGTTGTCAATCGGAAAAAAACGTGGTTAAATTATGTAATTAGCTAATTTATCATTGCTTATTTAGATGATCTTTTTGTTGGTCAGGCATGTGTCCTTACTTGAAGCAAGTAGAACATCATGATATTTTTTGTGTTATGACAAAGGATAAAGGCAAATACGAGGCTGTATTTGGCAGGCCGGTTTCTTTCCCACGTTGGCGGAAGTGTGGAGGGTAGGGATCTATTCCATGAAAATCTGGGAGAGAAATTTTTATACGAAAGGATGAATTTTATTTCAAGCGTGAAGGCGTTGGACTAGACAAGGCTTTGCCGCAGCCTGTAGCCCCTTGAGCTGCAGATAAAGAAACGTTCACACCTGTCCGCTATAAAACAGGGGCAGGTGTGAACATCTGTTTCAGATATCGTCCTTTTTTCGAGGTGCTTCTGGGGTGCCTAGGCTGTGGCATTCCAGACAGTTGCGCTGGGCATTGATTCCATGGCCAGAAATAGGGGTCCAGTCGCTTGTTTCTTCATAGGTGTCGTCTTTCCACTCATTGAGTAATTCAACCAGATGATAGGCCACGCTTGCTGCAGTACGGGCACAGCGATCGCGCCGTTCCAGGCTGCCCAATGGTTTTTCCGACACTGCCATCCACTTACCTACCGATACATGGCACAGCGGAGATTCAGCAATGGTTCGTGGAATATTTTCTACCGGAACTTTCGGTTCTTTCGGGATAAAGGTCGGCATTGCCTGGTGGCCATACCAGTCCAGTATGTCAGCGCCGATGAAGTGACCAGTGCCTTCTTCATCGATAATTCGGGGGCCAAAGATCAGGTTGGCCACAATGGCGGCACCTGCGTTCGATCCGCATAGGGTGCCCCAATTCAGAATTCCTCCTTCAAGAAACATGAAACCATCGATTGGAAAAGAGCTGTACGGCTCTCCCACCTTTTCTCGTAGTTGAGAAAAAACAGCGCTGATAACCGCGCCGCCGCAAAATATTCGGTACCATTCTTGGTAGGCTATTTCAGCCGTTATTGTGGGGTCCAGCTTTTCATAGGGCCAAGGCCATTTCTGCATTGAAGCCGCTTGTTGGGCCTGCGCCTTGGAGGCAAACATGTGTCCACCTAAGGAGCCGAGAGCAGTTGCCGCGCAGATAGTTCCTACGCCTTTGAACCATCCTCTTCTCGTTATTTGTAGTTGTTGGCTTTCATGTTCATTCATTGGTGTGTTCCTCTTGTTTGCTTACATGGGATAGCTGAGGTATATGGCAAGCTCCACAACGGGCCTGATCGGTTGCATTTTGTACATGGCATTCCATGCAGAACCCATGGCCAACACGTTTGAAGGAAGCCCATTGCGCAGGCATGTCTGCTTTCTTATTGTGACAGGATTCACATCGTTCAACCTGATTACCAGGCGTGTAACGGACTGGTTTTCCAGAGGCGCCAACATCGTGGTGACAAGTCTCACATTCCAGCCAGGTGTGCTGCTGATGCGGAAAATACGCTGGGCGAGCCACTGATTCCCCATCAATTGTTGAACGCAATGTCAACATTTCCGGAACCCGCACTTCTGTATGTGCCAATGTGGGCGCGATCCACGCAAGACAGCAAAACATTGCGGTAGCCAATTGTATTTTTCTCAACTCCATAACACTCCTTCAATGTGTGGTGAATTATATCCAGGTGCCACAAGGGAAGGAGTTGCGCGGGCGACCTGGTGAATGACGGTATGTTTATTAAAAT
>JAAYIG010000249.1 GCA_012523595.1 Fibrobacter sp. | reverse complement strand
GTGGTAGGTGATAATAACACCTATGGAAACAACCACAACGCTTTTGCCATGCATTTTGTTCCTTCTGAACCCATTACGGTAACGGAAAGATCAGTGCTTAACCAAAGCAATACTGCTGTCAAATTCAAGATAACCGGATCAAAAGTGGTTTTTACTTTACCGTCTTCCGCTTCCCTGCCCGTAAATTTGGCAGTTTACAATGCCGCCGGAAAAAAGATAGCAGCAGTTGAAAACCGGAATCTTAATGCCGGAAGGAATTCACTTTTGTGGGATTATTCCGGTGTGGGTGAGGGAGTTTACCTGTACAGGATAAGGTTTACTGACCGGATTTCCGCTGGCAGGCTGGTATTGAAGAAGAATTAAGATGAAATAAAAGTAATCAAGGTCATTATTTGCATGAAAACAATCCAAAAACTCCTGATATCTGCTGCTTTTTTTCTTCCCTTATGCACTAAAACTGCACTGACCGCTGAGGTCAATTATGATACAGCCTGGATATTTGTGTATGACAGGGGAATATATAACGAAAACGAGCCAGTCCCTGATGTTTTTCACGATGTTAAGCCATTATCTGATGGTGGCTATGTATGTGTAGGAGAAACACGTGATTCAACAGGAATGCGAAATGTATTATTGATCAAATTGGATGAGAACGGAAGCAAAAAAATGGTGAAAAAATACAGATTTGAAGAAGGAGTAGGAGGATATTCGATTATAATTTCAAAGGGAGATTTTATTATTGGTGGATATAGATATGATGATCCTTTAATAATGAAAACTGACTCTGTTGGTAATATAAAATGGACTACATGGTACTATGATTCTATTAATGACGAAAGAAAACTTTTTCGTGGCGCTACAGTCAACTGCCTCAAGGAAACCTCCCGGGGCACCATAATCTGCGCAGCGGGTGATGAATATCCGAACAACAACGGACTGAGCCTGAATAACTATGCTGCTGTTCTGGAACTGGACTCTGCGGGGAATCTTCTTGGAGGAAAACAATGGAATAATACATCAGGATACAATGTAGGTGGTTTCTATATAGAAGAAGTATTACTGGGAAATATTATTGTGTCGGGTTATCAATCCATAACATGCCTTGACTCAAACAGGAATGTAATCTGGCGGAAAAAGTACACCATGATGCTTGATGGAGTAGGTTCCATGGTGAACAATATTATGCGTGCCAAGATGCTTCGAGATGGCTCACTGATGGTAGCGGGGCAGGCCTACGAGGGAAACTGCTGGACAAAATACCAGAGGCTCTGTTTTGATGCCTGGTGGTCACCTATATCCTACGCCTACGGTACAAATGAGACATGGGATACCGCGGGAACGCAGGGTAGAAGTGATGTGATTTATGATTTTACCCAGTTGATTGATGGAAAGCTGGTATTTGTTGGCAAAAAGGCATCAATAGATGGATATGGTGGAGTATGGACTTTTGTTACAGATTCTACCGGGAAAAATATTCTCTGGGAAAGGCGGGTTCGTATTCCTTACCGGACAGCAGATGGTCGGGCACCAACACCTCTTTCTGTCTGTGCGACACCGGATAGCGGCTTTACTGTTGTTGGTGAATATGCCTGTGTAGATTCAATAGGGGGCATGAATGCCTTTGCCGCCCATTATATTCCTTCTGAACCCATTACGGTAATTAATAAGCCATTGCTTAACCAAAGCAATACTGCAGTAAAACTAAAAATAACCGGATCAAAGGTGATATTCAGTTTTCCATCTTCTGTTTCGATGCCAGTAGAACTTTCAGTTTACAATGCTGCCGGAAAAAGGATCACAGAAGTAAAGAGTCGGGACCTGACGGCAGAAAAGAATTCCCTTTTGTGGGATTGTTCAGGTGTTAGTGAGGGGATTTACCTGTACAGGATAAGGTTTACTGACCGGATTTCCACTGGTAAGCTTGTGCTGAAGAAGATTTAATTTGCGATAAATTTCTTTTTTTCTAATTCTCTTTTCAGGAAGG
>JAAYIG010000248.1 GCA_012523595.1 Fibrobacter sp. | reverse complement strand
TCCGTATGGTGAGGCTAAGAGAAGATATGATCACTACGATGGGGAGTGTTACTTCCAGAATACCGTTAGAGGGATTTATCGAGGGGCCATGGTTCTACAAGCGCGGGTCGATCTATTACATGGTTTATTCCGGATCATATCAAAGAATCAGCTATGCAACCAGCAACTCACCAACCGGACCCTGGAATTTTAAGGGCTATATTTTCGAAAGACCCAATATTGGTACTAATCACCCCGGTGTTGCTCACTACAAAGGTCGCAACTATATGTTCTATCACAACGGTGCATTGCCTGGCGGGGGAAGTTTCAAACGTTCGGTCTGCGTGGAGGAGTTCGACTACGGGGCTGACGGGAGCATTCCTGCTCTGACCATGACCCAACCGGGTCCCGCACCCGTTGGCACGCTCGATCCCTATAAACGGGTTGAGGCAGAGACTATTGCCTTCTCAAGAGGGCTCAAGACCGAGAAGTGCAATGATATCGGTGGTGGTCTCAACGTCACATCCATCAATAACGGGGACTACATCAAGGTCAGGGAGGTCGATTTCAAGGATGGTGCAGTTTCATTTGAGGCACGGGTTTCTTCATCGGGGGGCAACGCAAAGATCGAGCTTCGCCTCGGTGGTCAGACCGGTACACTGGTCGGGACCTGCGATGTTTCAGGGGCATCATCCTGGACTAACAAGACCTGTAATGTAACCGGGGCTACCGGCAAGCACGACCTGTTCTTGAAGTTCGTTGGTGGTTACGGCGATCTCTTCAAATTCAACTACTGGAAGTTTAATCCTGTTCCAACCGGGACAATCGATCAGCAAACTGCCGGAAAAAAGGCGGGCGGGTTTGAAGTATCGTTCGTTAATGGTGCAAACAAGGCATTGCGTCTTGACTTTTCACAGCCGGCTCAGCAGCCTCTGAGTGTTGACGTATACGATCTCTCAGGCAGATTTGTAACGACACTGTATTCCGGACTGGCACACACATCACAATTGACACTTCCGCTCAACGATGCAAGAATGCAGCGGGGAGTCTATATGATCAGAATGTCACTCGGCAGTCACACCGTTCAGGTCAAGTCGATAACTATGCAGTAATCAGGGTAACTTACATACATTTCCTCAGAAGCGAAAAATCACCTCTCTCCGGTTTAAAGAGAGGTGATTTTTTTATGGTGCGCCATAGGTTTTCGACCCCCATTTTGGCAATGTACTGTGATGCAGGAAGTTGCACTGTTTTTTAAAGGTTTTTATCAGTAAGCAGCTTTCTCGGTTAATTCTGAGAAAAACACCTCGCTTTTGTCATGCTGACCTTCCGGGAGAAAAAAATGAAAAATTTACTCCTGAATCAGCTGGTATTTACAATCTCCACTGCAATAATTAATATTATTCTTTACGGCTGAACCTTGTATTGTAAAGAAAATGTCCGTAAGGAGATTACCGGAGAAGAAGGTTTATGGAGAAACTGGAGAAAATCTACTCTCTTCATCGGATGCTTTCACACAGCAGATACCCTGTACCCCTGAAAAGAATCCTGGATGAGCTTCATTGCTCCAAGGCTACTTTTTATCGTCTGAAAGC
>JAAYIG010000247.1 GCA_012523595.1 Fibrobacter sp. | reverse complement strand
TATACCGCAAAGGCAGCCACCCAGGCCAGAACAAGCTGATAGACTACAGAGAATATGGACCATTTAACACTATGAAGTTCTCGAATAACAGTGATCAGCGCCACAACACAGGGGGTGTAGAGCAGCACAAAGAGCATAAACACAAACCCCTTCAGAGGAGTAAAATGCCTGGCTATCTCTGAATGAAACTTCTCATCATCCACCACCCCGTCTTCCTTTGACCCGTAAAGCACACTCATCGAACTTACCACAACCTCTTTGGCTACAAAACCTGTCAGAAGCGAGACAGATTCCCGCCATTCAAAACCAAGCGGCCGAAAAACAGGTGATATCGCACTTCCAATACGGCCTATATAAGACCTCTTCATCATCTCGGTATGAAGACTGGACTCCAGATCTGAAATCAGATCGTTTTTCTGTTCCTCAGTGAGTTCATGAGAGTTCTTTACAGAACTGATTTCATGCTCATAAGTATTCTGAAGCTCTCTGTCCTGGGGAAATTTACCCAGTGCCCAGATAATAATCGAAAAGACCAGTACCACTCCACCCATCTTCTTTAGAAAATGCTCCGCTCTCTGCCACATATGAATCATGACACTTTTAAAGGTTGGTAAACGATAAGGAGGGAGTTCCATTACAAAAGGCTGATCTTCTCCTCTGAAAATGGTCTTGCTGAAAATATAGGCCATGATAAAAAATGCCAGTGTCCCGAAAACAAACTGGAAAAGAAATATCACATTACCGGCATGCTTTGGAAACAAAACACCCGCGAAAAGCACATACACCGGAAGTCTGGCGGAGCAACTGATCAGTGGTGCCAGAAGAATTGTCTTGCGTCTGTCATTTTCAGACTCCAGAGTGCGCGCAGCCATTATTGCCGGTACACTGCAACCCATTCCCATGATCATTGGGATAAAACTCTTTCCATGAAGCCCGACCTTGTGCATGATCTTATCGGTTATAAATGCTGCCCTCGCCATATAACCGGTATCTTCCATGATTGCTATGCCGAAGAAAAGAATGAGAATATTGGGAAGAAATACGACCACACCACCGACTCCCCCGATAATACCCTCTATGACAAGACTTCTCAGCAGTGAATCTGGAAGAAGGTGTGCCACGGCTACACCCGCATATTCCACCAGCATCTCGATAAGCCTCTTCGGGTAATCGCCAAGCACGAAAGTAAGCTGGAAGAGCAACCACATGAAAAGGAAAAAAACCGGAAAAGCCCAGACCGGATGAGTGAGGGCTCTGTCAATCTGGTCTGAGATCTCTGCACGGTTTTCTGGCGGCCTTTTCAGGGTTTCCTTCAATGCCCCTGCAACAAAACCGTACCTGGATTCAGCAATAAGCCCCTCAGGGTCTTCACCCAGAACAGACTTTATCTGCTTTGACGATTCCTCAACCTCCCTCATCACTGCTCCGTCTATATCAACATTCTTTACATCCCCGACTACAGCGCTGTCGTTCTCAAGCAGTTTAAGAGCTGTCCACCTGGGCGCCTGCTTTAGTTTCTGTAAAGCCTTCTGTGTCGAAATTGAATCTACAGCAGAGAGCACTTCAGCAGGAAGATCACTGCTGTTTTTCCGGTAAACAGTTTCATTCTGGTCAACCAGTTTCGCAGCCTCACTGAGAAGCTTCCTGCAATTTGTCCCGTTCTTCCCCACTGTGGTTACTATTGGAAGATCAAGCAGTTTTGAAAGCAGCTCCAGATCTATCTGCAGACCCTTTTTCCTTACCTCATCCCACATGTTGAAAGCAAGAACAGGCCTTATCCCCAGTTCCAGCAACTGAACCGTAAGATAAAGATTTCTTTCCAGATTGGTGGCATCGACCACATTAATAACCACGTCAGGCGATTCCTGAATGAGAAAATCCCTCGCCACCTTCTCCTCCATCGAGAAGGCACTCAGAGAATAGGTTCCCGGAAGATCGATGATATTATACTCACGGCTCCCGCTGGACACCCTTCCTTCTTTGATCTCAACAGTTACCCCTCCCCAGTTTCCTACGTGCTGATGCGCACCGGTAATAGCATTGAACAGCGAGGTCTTACCGCTGTTGGGATTTCCAGCAAGCGCTATCTTAATGATCTTTTTCGGGTGAATCTCTGTCCCGGATTCATTTTTGAGATCCTGTCTCAATTCAGAAGGAAAAAAAAGCGGCATAACAGCTCACCTATATCCTTTCCACATCGATAAACCTTGCTTCACAGATTCTAAGACTCAGATGAGAATCTCCTATTTCGATCTCTATGGGATCCTTGAGAGGAGCATATTTTACAATTCTTATTTCCGCACCCTTGAGAATTCCCATTTCCATTAATCTCTTCCGGATCATCCCTTTCCCCCTCATTTTCAGTACCCTGACTCTGTCTCCTTCTCTGCAACTGCCCAGTTCCATACCCTGATTTACCTGATTAATAGATTACTTGAAGTTAACTATAGAAAAAGATTTTTAACATTTGTTAATACATCCATGTGATACAGATACTTCAAACACAGTAACTAATCAACAAGAACTACATCTACACTGTCCCCCATCTCTCTTCCCATCGCGATTCTCATTCCATCGATACACACCACAAGAGGACCGTACCGGTTTACAATGACCTCCCCCTCTGCTCCCGGTCTCAATCCCATGTCACACAACCGCCGTTTCAATTTCTGTCTGCCTCTGTTCCTCTCTGCAGGGCCCACAACACGGAACTTCCCCCCGCTCTGGACCATGCTCAAGCGGATAGGTGACTGAGAAGCCTTGCCGAAACAACGGTCGCACAGGCCATGAATCTGCATCGCATGTGAGAATGCGTGAAACCCCTTACGACGCGCCTCCTCAATCTGTGCAACCTCAATTACAGGAGAATAAAATTCAATTATTCGCTTGCATTTTAGACAATAGAAATGATCATGATGCTCACCGATATGCAGATGCTCATAACGGAGAGTATTATCACCGAAGACTTTCTCTTTTGCAAAGCCATACTCCACAAGCAGTTTGAATGCAGATGAAACAACATCATCTGATATGCTCAGATTGTTCGATCTTACAAAAGCCGAGACATCATCGAGAGAGATGTGATTATCATTTGAAAAGAAATAAATGATCACCTTCTTCAGGGCATCGCTTACATCGATCCCGTTTACGGAAAGTAACCCGATGCACTCATCGAGAATCAGTTTATGTTTTCTGACGTCCACAGCATCTCCTGCATATCCCTGATATCTGCACAGCATGACGGCTTATCTTGAAGCCGTGAAGGCTGGCAATGGACTCAATTCTGTTTTCAAGCATAGGATCAGTAAACTCAATTATCCTGCCGCATTTCTCGCACACCAGATGTTCGTGATGGGCAGAGTCAGGAGCAAACTCATAGTAGGCCTGAGATGATTCAAGAGCAACCGGCAAGAGAAAACCGGCATCCACAAGATGAGAGATGGTCCTGTACACTGTTGCACGACTGACCGGAATCTTTTTTTTACGGAAAACCGTTATCAGGTCCTCAGCATTGAAATGAGAGGAATCCTGGATCAGGTGTTCGAGAATAATGCTGCGCTGAGGAGTAAAGGAAAGCCCCTTGAGGGAGAGATACTCCTTGAAACGAGCGCGCAGTGATTCAGCTTCTGCTTTCATAAATATTGAGACTCAATCTCAAAAATAATACTTTGATTCGCTTGATTAAAAGGTTTTCTTGATTTAATGAAGGAAAAGATGTCTGACCTTTATTCACTTTATTAAAGGACAGCCTTGATTTTAAATAGAGAAAAAGATTTCTTTGTTATATATTTGAAGTGAACAGGAGAAGCATTTTTTTGAATAGACTCTCAATTATTACCCTGATTTTGTGCTCCTTTCTCTCTACAGCCAAAGAATATGACCGGCTTTACCTTCCTCAGCGCAGTTTCACAAGTTCAGCGATGAAGGGGCTGGGCGATGCAGGGATAGCGTTTCCCCTTGATATTTCCGGTGGAATGGTCAATCCAGCCCTGGTTTATTCGTATCGCAGGTCGGTTCAGGAGGATCACGGCTCTGCTTTTCTCTCCTATGGTCGTGACAGTACCTTTAATCAGCATATCCTCCCTTTAGGCGCAAGTTACTCCACATTGGAAGGAGCATTGGGTTTCTTCTATCGTCTCCTGATGAACAAGGGTGAATTGTGGCAACAGGAATTCGTATTGAACATATCCGGGCAGATTTCTCCTAATTCAGAAAACCAGGGTCCCGTTGATCTTGGCCTCAATCTGAGATTTGAGAGCATGAAATGGGGCGACCGACCTCTGGGTGATCTTCCAGAGAAAGTTCTGTTCCGCGACAGTTCAGGAAACTGGTCAGGTGATTCTATAAACTATCCGCCAACAGACCACAGTGAGGGGTACTTAAGAGAGCGCCGTCTTCTCCTGGACATCGGTTTCTATCAGGAAAACGTGTGGCCAAATATCGATTTCGGTCTGACCATGCGTAATCTCCTGGGCTATGTATGGTCCAGTGAAAACCCATATATATCCTTCTCTGATCGCAAGATAACAACCGACCCGGCGGGAGAGGATACAGCCCTTGTACGCACCTATTTTTACCAGGATAAAACCGAAAAAACAAGGGCGTGGACAAAGGGGAAATACCGCGGGCTTGCAGTAGGGATAGTATATCACCTCGATCTGGGAGGAAATTTGCGGTTCAGTTTTCCACTCGATTTTGAATTTATCGGTCTTTTCGATAAGAAAATAAAAAACAGAACAATTTTCCGTGGCGGAATCCAGGGAAAAATAAGCCAGAACTTCTATTTACGGGTGGGATATTCCAGAGCTCCGGAGTTTCTGCTGACCGGTATCAACGGATTCAAAAGCATCAATGTTTTCACTGGCGGAGGCGGTGTCTGCATCGCTCCTTTAAAGCTGGATTTCTATATTTCCGAACAGTCATTCGGGACCACTTTGATCTTCGATTATTGACCGATCAGTCACCGTGGGAGTCAATCCAGGTGTTGTCAACCTCAGTATTCAATGGCACACTCAACGGCATTCCACAGTTTTCCCACTCCGGAGTGACACTTCGAATGTACTTTTCATAACCGGAGAAGAATCCTCCCGGTGCTTTTATGCCCGCCTTTTTAAGGAGACCTGTTGTGAGAAACTTATGCAGCGTCTTTCCGTCACGGGCACCGGTATATTTATAATTGCACTCCCCTATGCATGCGATGGTCAAATCGCGGATATCTGGTTCCGAGGAACTGGCCAGGTCTGATAGATCAACTCTGATTACAGCATTCCACAAACCGTAGCATGTTCGCTGCTTACTCGCAGCATCCACATTGAATGGCTTTATCACATCATCAGTAGTACCGCTTTTTGCATAATTGGATAGAGGCTGATCGATTGCATAAACATCCGGGTTGAACCGGACTGCATCCAAACTATCAAGGGGATCCGCGGTATATTGTATGTCGTAATTCCCGAGTCTATCGGCCGGGTTTGAAACAAGCCGTTTATGAAGGCCCAGGTAGGTGGGACGCAGATTATTGACATCTGAGAAAGGATGAAATCTGCGAACAGTATCACTGATAGGTACATTATTTCCGTTAAGGATGATCTGGTCGATGACGAGTGAGGGGTGGTCTGCCGGCCTTTCGATCAGGTCGTTATTATAAAGAGAATTGAACAGGTGCATCTGTTCGTAAAGATTCATCTCCAGGGTTCCTAAAGCAACCGAGTACATGCTGTCGGAAAGCGGAACCCGCTTCCCGTAAGATATTGTGGAATCAATATCGACGCCTACGATTCTGGAGAGTTCCTTAAACACCCTCACTCCGGTTACAGAGGAGAGTTTCAGAGAGTCTTTGATTCTTGAGAAAGAGCCGGTTCTGTAGAAATACTGTACAAGCCCGAACGCGTCCGGGACAATCTCCCCGTTTTCGAAAATTTTCCGGTTCAGCCTGTAAACCGTTTCCACGCCGAGAATATTATTAGAAGACGCGAGCAGATCAAAAACATACTTACAGCCTTCAAAGATGTTGCCATGGTTATGAACCAGGTAGCCTCTTCCTTTTACCGCGCTGTTGTGGAATGTGACTCCGATCATTTTCCCCTTTTTATATTCCAGACTCCTTTTCCAGGCAAGATCGTCTGTAACCGACACTGTGTCTGTCCATTTTGAATAGGGTTTGAAAATGCCGAGATCATAGTTCATGGCGTTCATGATCGGTTTTACAGTTGCTGAGCCGTTAGGAGTTCGGTTTTTAAGGAGACAGGTAAGGCGGGAACCGAGACGGTCTTTCGAGTAGTATGCCAGTATTTTCCCGGTACGGGAGTCCATTATGCTGTATGCATAATACTGTCCGTTAACCAGTACAGGTTTTTTCTGATAGTAAAATGTACTTCTTCTGTATTCGTTCCTGCCTGTCTTTTTATACCTGATATTTACAATCACCGTGTCACCGACATCGAGACCGGTAATGAAAGAGGAGCCGGGTTCATGAAAATCTTCTGCTTTTGTTAAAACCCTGATATGACGTAGAGTATCTTTTGGCACATAGGACAGTTTTACCTGCTCCCCTTTGCTTCCAATCCGCACCTCATCCATTATAGTGGTGTCGGGACCGTAGCCACGGTTATTTACAAGTTTTTCGAGTTCTTTCTGAAGAGGAAGATCGACAGTGAGCCGTATTTTGAGATTGCCTTTTTTACGTATAAGAGAGTTGGGATTGATCAGGTCCATCTGAGCGAGTTGTTCGCTGCTGGAACCGTTTTTCTTCAGCGTAAGAAGCCAGAATTCGTTTGCCAGGTCAACAAGTGGCCCGTAAACACCCTCAACTCTTTTCGGCTTTGAAAATGTCAATTGACCGATTTCAGAAAGTACCTGTTCCTGCTTCTCAGGGCTCCATCCAAGCGCCTTACCCATCCTGGGCATATCGATTCTGCACTGGTTGACAATTTTGGATCTGATATTCCTCCCCCACTTGACCATCCTGGCAAGATAGATGCATTCCGCGTCACTGAGTTCATTCAGTTCCTTCCTGAAGAGGCCTCTTGCGATATCTTTATAACCGATCATTCCATAATCACTCGTTACGCAGTGGTTGAGATAGACCTCCAGGATACAATCCGGTGAATAGAGCTTCCTCATGGCCACTGCCAGACGGAGTTCACGGACCTTGCGGTCCACAGACCTGCTCACCCGCCTCATTCCATTCTCGTCAAGCCTGGAAATAAACAGTTTGGCGACCTGCTGAGTGATTGTGGATGTTCCCTTTGGAGGCGTTTTCTTGAATGTAAGTACAGCCCCCGTAAAAGAACGCAGCGCCGCCCTCACAAAGCTGTCAAATTCAAAACCGAAATTGTTCTGACGGAAATTCTTGTCCTCTGCTGCAATAAGTGCCGTAAGGAGCACCGGTGGGAATTCATCTATGGAAGCCCTGAGATGATCAGTTTTTATGACAGCTACGGGACGATCGAGACGGTCCACGATCTCGATGGAACTTGAGTACTGGCGTACCTCCCTGAGCCTGTCGATTATCGACAATGAAGGATAATCCTCAAGAGCTATCCCATCCACTATCTGAACCTGCGATCCGGCACCCTGATTTTTCTGTTTATCCGAAGGCTCGGTTATTCGCGCAGCCTCTTCGCTCATTGCCTCATCAGCAAGTACATCCTGCCATCCAGCACCAAATTCCTTTGAAAGCAATCCCCGCTTTTCCAGATTGACGAGCTTTTCTCCCCAATGAAGAAAATGCTGGTTGAAAAAATGCCTGGCTAACAGAAATGCCGGGTAAGTACCGGCCAGAACGAGCGCAATAAGCGACAGCATTATTATCAGAAGCTTTTTTAGAAGCGGTCTTCTGTTCCCCATGTTCGTTGCTTTATCCTTCGACTGGTTTCCCGCTGAACCCGAAGCGGAGGCATTAATCCGGTGAACGGTTCTTTTCAATATTATAGAATTACAAAACTACTCTATTTTACTTTCACTTTTCAAGAAAATGCGCAAGAGTAGATTAGTTTTACAGTTCCCGGACCGAAACAGCAATCAAAGTTGAACTAAGCAATAGATAGAGCTTATTTTTATATGATCCACAGGTGTGTTTTCCAGAAGAAAAGGAGAATTTGTGAAACGAATCTGGATGCTTAGTTTAGCAGCCCTGATAATGGCCAGTTGCTCCCCCCCTCCTGCTTTAGTGAAGCAAACTGCCGAGACATCGAAACCAAAAATTACATCTGCACATGGAGATACTGTTTCCTTTGCTATCGAATTTCCGGATGATCGGGGGAGAAAGGAGTTTCTCCGTTCATTTCGTGAATTTCTAAGCAAATATCCTTTCACAGCAGTGACCCGGGATTCAATCCAGAGAATCGTATACATCAGATTACTTCCGCCGCCAGAAGCAAAAACAGACAGTTTGATAGCTCAAGAGAGCGCACGGTTTATCGAGGAGATAATTGAGGAGACGATCCAGTCATCAATTCCCGATTCAGCAGCAGAATACATTGATTCTATCGTGCCTGCAACCGGGGGAGTGGCCCGTCTTTATCTCAGCCGCAGTGGAGTAGATCCCTCATTTTCATCGCTCATGAGTGTGTTTCCTTTTGCAAATGAGAACTCGCAGGGTTTTATGACAATAATCGACTCCTCACGAAACAAGATAACACTGCGACTGAACGGCAGAACACTCAATGGGAAAAACAAGGTTATCTCGGCACTGGATGTCATAGAGCTATGGTCTGACTTTATCAGAAACCACCCATCAGAAGGAAAGGCTATTTTCTACAATGTTGAAGGTGTACGGGAATTTATCGAGGGTAAGGAGGCTGTTGTAAAAGGTTTTGGAGCTACCGATGAGAGGACAATGACATTACGGTTATCTCAGGGAGACTCCTGTGCCATAGGACGACTGTCTACGTCAAGGCTGTTTGGCCCTGAATTGAGGCTCGGGAGCTATTATATAGACAGTGAGGATAAGAACAATCTGATACTTCTGCCCAATGTCATCTCTACACCCGGTAGAACCGCTTTTCTTGATAAGCTTGTTTTGCACAGAGGCGGTGATCCCAATCCGATACTGTCGTTTTCTCTAAATAAATACGATGCCGTAGTGCTGACCTCATTGAGCGATCTTGATTACGCAAGAGGCAATCTCTCCGGAAAGGCTTCGGTTGTTAAAATCCCGTCAGACCGTTATTTTCTGGCTTGCTCCAAAAAGAGCAGCAATCTTGCAAGTGTACTTAGAAAGCAGGTCGATAGAGCCGACCTGTTGCAGAATTTTGTCAAAGCAGAAGGGAATCTGATTTCCGCTATCGAAACCGATTCTGTTATTGTGGATTTCACCGAGGAATCCGATCCGGAAATACCCGGCTCTGAGCAGCAGCGGATCTTATTCAGAAAAGATGATCCTGTATCAAAGATCATAGCGGAAAGGATTCTTGCCTGTCTAAGCCGTGTAAAGATAAACTGTTCTCTTATTGCTGCCGATCCGCTTGAGTACGAAAGGGTGCTTGTATCGAAAGAGTACGAGTGCGCTGTTGGATGGGTTTCTGAAGAGGTTAAAACCAGCAGAAGTGAGCAGCTTCGCCTGGCGGCCATCTGGTTTGAAGGGCAGAATGACGAAAGAGTCCGTCTGGAACAGAAAAGAGAGATCCCTCTCTTTACAATAAATAAATACCTCCTTGCGAGGAACGGAATAGGGCTGCACCGGGGACATATAAACGGAATCTACGCTGATCCCCAGTTCAGAGCACCTTGAGTGGCATTCTCTTTGCACTTTATTCCCTCCGGAAGCAGTAAAACGTTTAAGCTGCTGACAGCGAAACTGCTTTACTAAGTAATTCTCCGAATCAAGGATGTTCTTATCTGTAATTGAATTATCTGCATAACAGATAATTCAATTACAGAAACCAATGGCATTCCTGCGTTCCTTAAAAGGAATGGACAATGGGAAAACAGATTGCCTGGAAAACTGCCCAATTCACTTCCATCTTTACAATTTTATGGCTCATCGCAGGATACAGCTTTCCTCTGACCCATACAATACTGGAGATGGCTGGTGTGGTTATCGCCTGGATGCTTTTCCTTTTTGTATGGAACGCCAGACCCTTTCTTGAAAGCAAATTTCTTCTATTCATTGGATTTTCCTACCTGTTTACCGGTTTCTTCCAGTTGATCCACTGTATGGCCTTTGTGGAAACAGGTCTTTTCCCCGGAAGCACAGAAAACCTTGTCGCTCAGTTCTGTACAGCATCCCGTCTGCTTGAGGCAGGGTCACTTCTGGCAGCATTCTTTTTTATTGACAGAAACCTGCACATAAGTGCTCTCAGTGCCATCTACCTGGCCTTAAGTCTGACCCTTCTGGGGTTTATTTTCGGAGAAAATTCAGGACTTCTCATCTTGTCCAGCAAAGCAGGAGACTTTATCATAACAGCATCTTTTCTTGCTGTGATCTTTCTTCTTTACAACTACAGGAAAAAGCTCGGAACCAGACTCTTTCCTCTTCTCGCATGGTCTACCCTGTTGAATCTGATATCGGGATTACTGGTGGCCTTTCTGTCAAGCAGCAGTATATTTATTTTATCAAGTCATTTCCTGCGTATTACAGGATGGTATCTGCTTTACAGAGCAATTATCACTACCGGATTTGTGCATCCATACAATATCCTGTTCGGACATCTTAACAGAATCAAAGAGGCTGAAAGTGAGGCACGCAAAAGAGCCGAGGCCCGTGCAGCCGAGCTTGATGCACTGAGGGCAAATCTCACCGACATGCTGGCTGAACATAAGACCGGGAGACTTTTGGAATCTATTCTGGTTCGTGCTGTCTCTCTTCTCAATGCTGAAGGAAGTGAGCTTGGATTATATGACCGCAAGAGAAATGAGATTGTAATAGTCGCAGTCCACAACAGGTGTAACCGCAAGGGAATCAGAATACCGTTGGGTTACGGGGTGATAGGATCTGTTGCCAAAAGCCGGGAGCCAATGATACTTCATGGCAACAATACAAACCGGTTTTCTTTTGATTTGGAAAGTACCTGTCAGAGCTTGATGGCGGCTCCCTTAATTGCAGGAAGCAACCTGGTGGGAGTTCTGATGATAGTGGAATCAAATCCCTCTCATGAGTTTACATGGGCAGATCTCAATCTGTTCACCATGTTTGCACAGCAGGCAGCAATTACAATCAGAAACACAAGACTCCTTGAAATCGCACGAAGGAGAGCGGAAACGGATTCACTTACCGGCCTTTTCAACCACCGTCATTTTTTCGAAGCAGCCGGGCACGAACTTAACCGTGCGAAGCGTTATAAACATCCTCTCACAGTCCTGATGTTTGACATCGACCGCTTTAAAGAGGTAAACGACACCTTCGGTCATGCCTTCGGTGACCAGGTGCTGATATCGATTTCCAATCTCTGCCGCAAATTATTCAGGAATATCGATATTGCCGCAAGATACGGCGGAGAGGAATTCGTTGTCCTTCTTCCTGAAACACCGGTGCATATTGCCAGAGATGTAGCAGAAAGGCTCCGCAAGGCAGTTGCAAAAAATGTAATATCCTATAACAGGCAGCATCACTCGGTTACTATCAGTGTCGGGATTGCATCATTCTGTGGCAGCTCTGAAACAGCAGTTTCTCTGATCGAAAGAGCAGATCAGGCTCTTTACAAATCAAAACAGGATGGGCGCAACAGGGTATCGGTGTGGACCCCATCCATGCGAAATTCTACAGCAGCGGTCGCGGCAAAGAGATTAAAGAGGAGCACAACTCTGAGAAAACGCAAGGTGCTGCAAAAACCCGCTGCAACGAGCAACCCAGAGAATTTCATCTCAGACATCTGAGTTTATTGTTGCAGAGATATGCGCTTATTTCTTCCCACAGACGTTCTTATTGTACTCATAAACTGCGAGTCGAAACTTGCCATTAGCTGAAAAACTTGCGGTGAAGCCACAGGCAATGGATGCATATCCGGCAAGCCCGACAGGATGAAAGCCGCGATTGTCAAGTGCAATGTTTGTTATAATCAGTCCCGCACCCACACAAAGCAGGGAGTAGCCTGTCACTTTGAGTGCCGTGTATTTTTGTAAAACCGGACGGCTGGCACCGTTGTTGTAAAGAAAACCTTTGGTTGTTTTCATATTGAGCATAGTCTCACCCATCCAGTAATTAATTCTATACGTGCCACTTTGTTTTGTGAATATCTGTTCCGGGTGAGCACAGAGAGGAGAGGTAAGAGTATCTTTTTCCTGTGCTGTTAACAGGGAGAACAGGGATAGAAGCAGAGCAAAAAGGCACATCAATTTAAAATTCATGCGATTATCCTTGAGTTTTTCAACTAAGGAAAATCGCATTTAGGCAGAGACTTTTCAAGAGCAATACTTTAAGAGGGGACGATTGATAGTTTGTTTTCTACTGAGAGCACTCCTGGAGTGTACCTGGCCAGATCTTCAGCAACATCGAACCCCTGTCTGCTGGGGACCGATCCATAGAGCACGACATTTCCGTTCTTA
Organism: Fibrobacter sp.; assembly: GCA_012523595.1. NCBI lineage: Bacteria > Pseudomonadati > Fibrobacterota > Fibrobacteria > Fibrobacterales > Fibrobacteraceae > Fibrobacter > Fibrobacter sp. The sequence goes on along the minus strand of JAAYIG010000247.1, from coordinate 6,961 downwards.
ATCTCTACAGTGATCTTATTTACATCCAGAGCGGGATTTCTACCCATGAGACTCATTATATCCTGCCCGATCTTTTCATCGGATATTTTTTCGGTCAGGTCGACTACCAGTTTGTTGACCACGGCAGTCACACCTCCGCTTTCACGAGCCAACTGTTCTGCTCTGAATTTTTTCCAATACTTATCTACTGAACCCTCAAGCACCACTTTCCCCTTCTCCACAAAGACCTCTATTCTTTCAAGGTAAATATCGGGGTCCCAGGAAATAAGCCTTTTTACATTATCTTTAATCACTGAGTCGGCAGGTGATTTGTAGCCGGGAGGAAATACAACATTTAGCAGATTCTCAACAGCACTCACTCCCTTTACAGACCAAACATCCATCTCAGCCGCTTCCCTTGCAGAGTACGAATGCACATCACCGGTGAGAACCACAGTGTTATCGGAGAAATTGATCTTTATTTTAGCCTGGCCGATCCGGGAATCCCTCGAGAGATTATTCTCTATATCGATTTTTATCTGCTCATGATCTACAGGCATAAACCTCCCTCATCATTTTTGTTCAGCTATTAAGTTTCCACAGGGAATAATTGAGCACTGATGCAAAGCATACCCAGAGCAAATATGGCAAAAGGAGAATTGCGGCTTTTCTGGAAATTGGCCAGAAAGCCACTATTGTCATCACTATTGTAAGCAACAGAACAATAATCTCGATAAAGGCAGCTAAAGGTGAACGAAAAGTAAAAAACAGAATAGTCCACCAGAAATTAAGGAATAATTGAGCAGCGAATAGCAGAAGTGCAGTCTTCCTTTTCTTCTCCTTTTTCTCATAAACCAGATATGCCGATATCCCCATCATGGCGTAAAGGATGGTCCAGACAGGGCTGAAAACCCAGGATGGTGGATTGAAGGGAGGTTTTTTTAAATTTGAATACCAGTCGGGAATCCCCCTTGAAGTGAAATAACCTCCTGCGAGCCCTGTTATTTCGCAGAAAAGCACAAAAGAAGACAGTTTGATGAGTTTATTGACTATAGGCATAAAACTCCCCTCCTGATGATTCATTGGGGATGCAAAAAGAATGCCGGAGAAAATCGTCTTGGACTGTGATTTCTGTGATTCAGATGATCGGGATGAAGATTTTACAAAAAAGAACGATTCTTTTTCTTAATCGCAACAACGAAGTCAGTATCTCACCAAAAAGCCTTTTTCGCCCTTTACAACAGGAATTTCATTCAAGCGGAAATCTCTTACAAAAGATAACGGAGGCCCCTCTTTAACCCGACTTATAAACTGCTCAAGCATATCCGGCGTCCCCTGAACCTCCATCTCAACATCCCCTCCCCATGTATTTCTCACCCATCCTGTCAGGCCAAGCGCCTCAGCAGCATCTTCAGTGAAATACCTGAAACCCACACCCTGAACCCTTCCGCTCACCGTGATTGACAAGCGTTTCAGTTCCATGATGTCACCTTCGGGAGAAGAAATTGATCACCAGTGTCAGGACCAGACTGATAAGAATTGATGTTGCAATGGGGATATAGACTTTGAAACGGCCATTTCCTATCTGGATATCTCCGGGGAGTTTTCCAAGAGGAAGTTTGTCGGTCATAATAAAAAACACACCAAGGACAAGAATGATTGTCCCGGCAACTACCAGAAATCTTCCTACATCTACCCAGTTCATCCTGTTCTCTCCTTAAATCCCGGTTATTTTTTTCAAAACAGATTCTGCTGATGCGATTGCGACCGGGGTGGTTTCAGGTTAAAATACCTGTACGATTTCTCAGTGACCTCTCTTCCCCTCGGAGTCCTTTTCAGGAAACCGGATTGGATAAGAAACGGTTCATAAACTTCCTCAATGGTGTCAGGCTCCTCACCCACAACTACGGCCAGAGTACCAATACCCACCGGTCCTCCTCCGTAATGCTCAATTATTGACATAAGAATCGTCCTGTCCATCTCATCGAGTCCGGATGAATCCACGCCAAGCATCGAGAGAGTCTTATCAACTATGGACACCGTAATGATTCCGTCGCCCCTTACCTGCGCAACATCCCTGCAGCGTCTTAGCAGCCGGTTAGCTATTCTGGGTGTCCCCCGGGCTCTTTTCCCCAGCTCGAGAGCAGCATTTTTCTCACACTGAATTCCAAGAATTCCCGCAGACCTTAATATAATCGCCTGCAACTGCTGAGGTTCATAATAGCTGAGCCTGCAAACATAACCGAACCGGGCATGCATCGGTGAAGTGAGCATTCCGGCTCTGGTAGTAGCACCAACAAGGGTGAATGGCTTGAGGTTGAGCCTGATAGAACGTGCAGAGGGCCCCTCACCGATCATGATATCAAAAACAAAATCCTCCATTGCCGGATAAAGGGTTTCCTCAACCACCCGGTTCAGACGGTGGATTTCATCGATGAAAAGAATATCTTTCTCTGCCAGATTTGTAAGATTTCCGGCCAGGTCGCCTTTCTTTTCCAGGACTGGTCCTGATGTAGTATGAATGCCGACACCCAGTTCACTAGCCAGAATTCTGGAAAGGGTAGTTTTTCCCAGACCCGGAGGACCGCAGAAGAGAACATGATCCAGAGCTTCGCTTCTGTGTTTTGCGGCTTCCACAAAGATAGAGAGGTTTTCCTTGATGGAGTCCTGGCCTACAAAATCGCTGAACCGCTCCGGGCGCAGCGCCGCATCCATCTTCTCCTCATCAGAGTCCCTGGAAGCTCCAGATATGATCCTTTCATCAGCACCGGATTTCATTTCTCATCACCTGTGTGTAAATTGCCGGTAGCCCCGGAAAAATTATCGCTGCAGCAGGTACCTTTGACTATTGCATCAGCCATGAATGCCTGTATAAAAGTTGTATTAGTAAACGAGCAATCCTCCCAGTGGGACCCACTGAGCATGGCTCTGTCGAATGTAACTCTTCTGTATATATTGCAGAGCATTTCAGTGCTCTGTCCATAACAGAGTGAAAAATCACAGTCGGTGAAGCGCACATGCCTGAGCTTCGATTCGGTGATGATAGTTTCTGTGAAAAGACAGTTATTGAATTCACAGTTCAGAAAATCAGCTCCGGTGAAGTCGGAGGTGGGAAATGCACAGGTTAAAAAACTGCATTTGGAGGCAGAAATCTTTTTCCCTGAGCATCGCGAAAAATCACAGTTCTGGATTTCACTGTTGGAGAAATTCGATTTGGAAAGAATAGATCTACCCATTTCACAGTCACGCAGAAAAGCTCCCTCAAAGATACAGTTCGAAAGATCGCTGTCTACAAGATCGGCTTTCTCTATTTTCGCAAATGAGAAATCAGCTCCCATCAGAATCGCTGTCCGGAAATAGGTGTGATTCACATTTCCCAGGGGAATTCCGGCGATTTTGGCAACAACCATGGTGACACCGGCAATGACAGCATGCTGAAAATTAGCACCGCTGAGGTTGGCTTTCTGGAATTTGGCTCCGCTTAAGTTACAGTAGCTGAAATCAGCCCCGGAGAGATTGCTTCCCTGAAAATCGGCACCTGAAAGATTCGCATGGGAGAAATCGTAACCCGACAAATCCATATTGTTCAGTGGGAAACCTGCCTGGATTTTCCTTATCAGTTCGCTTCTTTTCATATCACCTGCAAAGCATTTCGTATCCATTCTTCGGCATCGGCATCATCTTCGAGTGTCTCTCCAACTCTGGAAAGCGCCCTCTCTACCTGCTTTTCATTATATCCTAAGGAAACCATGGCTGCAAAAACTTCCTCACGTTTTCCCCCTGAAGCCTTCGCACCGACAGGCAGTGTGCCCTTTGACAAGCCTGCAAAAGGTGCAGCACCGACTTTCCCTCTGAGCTCCATCATCAGCCGTGAAGCCGTTTTAGCCCCCACTCCGGGGATCTTTTCAAGCCGGGATGGATCAGCGGAATTGACACTGGCAATCAGATCAGCAACTGAAATGCCGGAGAGGATACTCAAAGCGACTTTAGGACCGATTTTTGTGACACCTATGAGCTGGCGGAACAGTTCCCGTTCCTCTTTTGTAAAGAACCCGTAGAGTTTGTGCGCATCCTCCCTGACATAATAATGGATATGAAGAAACACTTCTTCACCTGGAAGAGGGAGCTTTTCATAAGTGGAAAGTGGAATACTGACCCCATAACCCACTCCATGAGCCTCTACCGACACATAGGCAATTTCTTTATTTACAAGCGTGCCACGGATGAAATCTATCATTTAATGACTCCCGGTATCGTTCCAGCCCTGTTGAAATCGCACAGAGCGACAGCCAGAGCATCGTAAGTGTCGCTGCGCTCATGGTTACCGCTTGACGGAAGGAGCATTTTTACCATGAATGCCACCTGCTCCTTGGTCGCGTTTCCGTTACCGGTAACCGCTTTCTTTATCTCCCTTGGGGAATACTCCATTATCTCTGCGCCATATTTCCTGGCAGCCAGAATAGCTACTCCCCGGGCATGACCCAGAACAAGTGTGGTATGAACATTCTTTCCGTAAAAAGCCTGCTCCACACACACTCTGGATGGTTTATGGAGCTGAATCTTCTCACAAAGTTTATCGTAAATGATTTCCAGGCGCTCCGCAAGCGGTCGGGTGGCATCAGTAGCAATCACCCCGGCATCGACACAGGATACGGAGTTATTCTGAGCCTTTACTACTCCATATCCGGTAAATGCTGTCCCAGGGTCAATGCCAAAGATAATCATTCCTGAAGTTTCTCCATATCCGCATCGGAAATGTCGAAGTTGGCATAAACGTGCTGGGTGTCATCGAGATCATCCAGTGCATCCATCAGCTTGAGTACTTTGGATACATTTTCACCTTCGACCTTTACCGTATTCTCCGGAATTTTTGTCAGTTCTGCAGAAGCCGGTATAATGTTGATTTTTTCCAATGCCTCTTTCACTGCTTCATAAGTCTCAGGAGTTGTAACAATCTCATACTCATCTCCATCGAGGCTTATGTCCTCTGCGCCCGCTTCCAGTACTACCTCCATAAGCTGATCCTCAGCCATTGCATCACCGGCAACCCTGATAAGCCCCTTGTTCTTGAACATCCATGACACAGAATTGGTCTGGCCCAGATTACCACCGTGTTTGGTAAGTACATGACGGACTTCGGAAACAGTCCTGTTACGGTTATCTGTCATACATTCGATAAGTACTGCAATTCCTCCCGGTCCGTAACCTTCAAATGTAATCTCTTCGTAAGAAACACCCTCGAGCTGGCCAGTTCCTTTGAGAATAGCAGCCTCGATGTTTTTGTTGGGCATATTTGCCTGACGGGCACTGCTGACAGCAGACCTGAGACGCGGATTGGCAGTAACATCCCCGCCACCGATTCTGGCCGCGATTGTGATTTCTCTGATAAGACGGTTGAACAGTTTCCCTCTTGCTGCATCGGCTTTGCCTTTGGATCTTTTAATGGTCGCCCATTTGGAATGACCTGACATAATGTATTCTCCTTTAGTAATTATTTACTTTGTTGAATGAACGATATACGGATTTCCGGCTGTATTATTCAAAAGCAGTCCGGAGGGTGGAAAAGGAATCCGTAGTCCCGCACAAGCACTGTTGTCCTGAATTTCGGCAGGACTTTACAGAGAATTCTCATTTAGTCAAATCCTCCAGGGTGATCTTTTCGATTTCAGGCAATTGATTTCCCAGAAAAGCTGATGCCTGGTTACTGAAATTGTGTGCCATATCTGTGACAATAAACCGGCTGGAAGCCAGTCCGTTGGATTTTTCATCTGAGAGTGCGTGGAGAGCGTTCAGGATATCCTGCGCCTCTTTTGCTGTCCACAGTGCACTGTCGATCAGTTGAATTCTTGTCCCAACTGTTCCCTGAATTGTCTCCATAAGAAGGGGATAGTGGGTGCAGCCGAGTATGAGGCAGTCTACCCCCAGGTCTATCATTTCGTAAAGATAATACTGGGCAGTGAGCCGTGTTATATCAGTGTCAGTCAAACCCTCTTCCACAAGCGGTACAAAGAGAGGACAGGCTTTGCAGTACACTTTTATCCCGGGATCAATGTTCTGGATAGCCCGGGCGTAGGATTCCGTTCTGACAGTGGCCGATGTACCGATAACGCCCACTTTCCTCTCTGCTGTGCGCAGCACAGCAGCCCTGGCTCCTGGAAGCACTACCCCGATCACCGGTATCTCCTTTATCTCAAGAGTGATCTGTTCAAGCGCTACTGAAGAAACGGTATTGCAGGCCACAATCAGCATCTTTATATCCTGTTCCATCAGATACCGGGCATCCTGCAATCCAAAGGAGATGATAGTGTCATCGGAACGTCCGCCATAAGGGCAGCGGGCCGTGTCTCCAAGGTAAATAATTTTCTCGCCAGGCATGAGCCGGAAAATCTCCTTAGCGACCGTCAATCCGCCTAAACCCGAATCAAATACCCCAATGGGCCGGGAATCACTCATAATTTACCCTCATATTTGCTCTGGAAACTCGTGACAGCATTAAAAATCGCTTCAGCCATTGATTTCTGAAAATTCTTGTCCGCGAGCAGTTTCTCTTCTTTGGGATTTGAAAGAAAACCGGTCTCGATCAGCACAGATGGCATGTAGGCACCGTTTAAAACCCAGAAATTCGCCTGGCCGATTCCCAGGTGAAGCTTGGTAATCTTTTTCTGTAAAGAAGCACTGAACTTCTGATCAAGAAGAATGCAGAGATCCTGGCTCTCTCTCAGATACTCGTTTCCGGCCAGGTCAATCAATACATTCTGGAGACTGCTGTAATTCTGGGGCTTCTCCTCCAGCTCGATAACCGCGTTTTCGCGCATGGCTACTAACTTGTCCTCTTCATTCTTTGCCTGGGACAGGAAGTAGATTTTATACCCCTTTGTACCCTCTTTCCGCTTATCTGTCCCTGGGACCGCATCTGCGTGGATGCTTATAAAAAGAAGAAGGGCATTACTCTAAATTTATCTATCAATATATCGGCGTCGTC
>JAAYIG010000246.1 GCA_012523595.1 Fibrobacter sp. | reverse complement strand
GCTCAGAACGATCTGGAAAAAATATGGTTATTTCGAAGAAGTTCTTATCTCCAATACTTTTAAAGGCGAATCCGGCCTTCGCCAGATGAACGATCTTATGGAAAAAATCCGTAACAATCCTCCTTGTACTTTTGGGGATCAGGATGTTATTATGGTAAAAGACTATCGCGGGGGAACGATTAATTATGTCAAGGAAAAATCGATAAGAAAAGAGATCGATCTTCCATCATCAAATGTGGTGCAGTTTATTCTGGCAGATCGCAGCGTAGTCACTGCCAGGCCATCGGGCACCGAGCCAAAGATTAAATTCTATGCTTCCTGCAGCAGTGACCCAGGCGAGGAGCTTGAAAGTGCACAGGCCCGGGTTCAAAAGAAAATTGCTGCTATCCGGGAGGCTTTGAAAAACCTGATCGGAGATTAAGAATGACAGGGAAAAAAACCTTCTATGGAGATGGTCTGCCATCAGGAAGTTCCGAGATGGAAACGGTATCCATGCCCACCCCTGTGGATCCTTTCGTTGGAAAAACCATAGGAAACTGTGAGATTCTGGAGAAGCTTAACGAGGGTGGCACGGCATTGATCTATCGTGCTCACAATACCCGTTTTGACCTGGATAGAGTGGTCAAGATACTCAAACCCTCTCTTACCGATGAAGAAGATTTCTTTGTGCGTTTCAGGCAGGAAGCGCAACTGGTGGCCCGGTTCGATCATCCCAATATCCTCAGGGTTTTTGATACAGGACATGTCAATGGCTATTTCTATATAGAAATGGAGTACATTGTCGGGGAAACTCTTCGGGAATATATCAATTCCAACAACAAGATCAATGAAAGAGAACTTCTCTCCATAGCCACCCAGTTGCTCAGTGCTCTCGATTATGCTCACAATGTGCGGATTCAGGGGCAGGGAGAAACCGAGATCCATGGAATACTTCACCGTGATATCAAACCTGAGAATATCATGATCACTCCCGGGAAGCTTATCAAGCTCATGGATTTCGGAGCTGCAAAGCCTCTTAACATAAACTCCAATACCATGCAGGGGATGATTGTAGGGACATTTCATTATATGTCGCCGGAGCAGTTGGTCGGGACAACACTGGATGCACGCAGCGATTTTTTTTCCATGGGTATCGTGCTTTACGAGATGGCCACAGGGCAGCGTCCCTTTGCTGCTGAAAATCTGACCGAGCTTATCGACAAGATTAAAAGCTGTAAATACACCAGAATCCGTTCTATCCGTCCCTCCATCTCTCCATTGACCGAGGAGCTTATCGACAAGCTGTTGACCCGGGAACAATCCCATCGTCCGGCAACGGCAAAAGAGATAAATGACATGCTTCAACACTGTATCCATTCTTTTAATACCTGGGGCACCAGTAAAAAGGTTATCGTTCCCTTCTCCATCCGACGCCATTTCCCTACCATTTCACTTATCATAGCAGTAATCGCTTGTTTTTTAAGCGGGATTTCTCTTCACAAAAGCATAAAGGCAGAGCTGCCTGCTCCCCGCTTTACAGAATCGGCTTCCACTCCTCTTCTGGAACAGGGCCGCATTTCAGAACGCAAGGAACAGTGGACTGCAGCCATTAATTCCTATAATATGGTTCCTCCCATAGAGAAAGGGGGACTGGCAAACGAATATCTTGAGGCCAGAATAAGAATGGCTGCTATCATGATCAGGCGACAGAACGATTTTAACAAGGCCAGAAAAGTGCTGGAAGCCTTAAAGACTCAGTATTCCGATCCTGCAATAGATGCATTTCTGGGAAGAGCATATTATCACCTGGGCCTTTACAAAGAAGCGCAGGAACGTTTCGAAAGTTCATTAAAGTCCACTGCCGGATCGGTCATCTCTTCTTCTAATGAGTTTAAAAGGGAAATCCTCTACTACAGTGCATGCGCAATCGATGCCCGTTTCTCGAAAGAAGAGCAGAATCAGGCGCTTTTGGTCGAAGCAATCAAGGCATGGGATTTTTACCGGGAATTCGCAAAATGTGACCCCAAATCCCAGGAACCGGAGTGCGTTTTTGCAATCAAACGAAGTCAGGAACTTACCAAATCTATAAGTAATGACTAATTGCAAGGAGCTGGCAAAGTGGTTTTTGTAAATATGAAAAAGCTTTCTATGGTTCTGTTGGCCTGTGTGGGATTATCCGTCACGAGCGATGCCAAAATAAAGCAGGTCGGAAAGACCATACAACTGCGTCCGGTCAATATTAAAAATGTCGCTTATGCATCCAGCGGTAAATCCTTTGCAATCCCCAATTTTGTTACAGCCGGAAGTGTAGCTATCTTTTTTGTATCAGAGCAGGGGATGGTTGGTTCGGTTCCTTCACGTTTCTCACTCAGAGATTTTGTGCACACTTCTGGAGTTTTCTACTATTACCCTCGAAAAGAGCAGTTCCCATCCATGGCATTCTTGCCTCTTCAGGAACTCTTAAGCGGCTATTCCGTTTCATACAGTCCCAGCGGGGATACCTTGGCAGTTGCAGGAAACGACAAAATCCTTCTGTTCGATTCAAATACCTGGAGACAAATCAAATCCATTACCATCGGTAATAACACCACCAGAGCCGTTTTCTCTCCGGATGGACAGCTTTTGGGGGTAATTGCCGGAGGGAAGCTTTTTATGATGGAAACCCGTAACTACTCTTTACTTTACACCATTTCAGCAGAAAAAGATCATCAGTTAGCCGACATTGCGTTTTCCAGAAGTGGCGAAAAGTTCGCAGT
>JAAYIG010000245.1 GCA_012523595.1 Fibrobacter sp. | reverse complement strand
GTTCCGAAGCTGGTGAAGATCCCTCCTAAAAAAATCATAGATTCACCAGAATTTAAAATATTTATAAGAGCAAGAAAACCTAAAAACAGCAATGAACCAAACCACGCTCCAAAAAACGCTATAACCTTGATAAACCAGGGAGCATTAGTTTCTGAATTAAAATCCGATAATTGGGATTCGAGGAAGCTGGAATATAACCGATAATCATTTTCGGTAAGACTACTCTCATCAAGAACGTTAACGATAGTTTTATGGCTTTTCATAAATCTTTCTCTTCCAGGATTCATTAATGTGCATGAGTATAAATACTGAGGATACTGTTAATCCAATAATAAGGAATCCTCCGATTATAAAAATCACTGCAGCGTCATATCTGATGGCTTTTTTGAACGCGGAAAATATAACTGCTGAAATGCATACAAAAGAGGCAGCAATTGTAGACAGGTCGTATATTTTTCGGGAATAGAAAAATATAATACCTGCATAGCTTATAAAAGACAGAAGGAGACAGATTAAATATCCGGATTTATCAAAATCAGATAAAATACCGGTGATACCTGCAATGGTCAATGACGTAACTACTGCAAATCCCAGTATTCGGGGTAACCACCTGGATTCAAAAAGGATTTTTTTCTTTAAAAATGAATACTCGTATATATACAGGGCAGTTGCATTTACAACAGACAGGGATATTATAGCATAAGGGTTAATCCAGTTCCGCAATAACTGGCCGGCGAATAAAACTATTGATGTGTTGATAAGAACAAGCCACAAAAACCATAAAGGTTTAAAGTTCGAGATAAGAACTATTCCTGTAATAAGAATTGCCCAATTCAGAAAAAGATCATAGGCATTTGCCCCTGTTTGATATATCTGACCAAATACTGCAAGAAGACACCCTGTAAAAAATGCAGCAGCAACCAATGAAAGTTTCGCATGCAGTTTTTGTAAATCAGAGAACAAAGTGATGGCAGCAGAGGAAATGAGGAGAAAAGAGACGATTGCGAGTTTTGCGAACCTGTGCAGGTCGTGCCAATTATAAGCGAAAAAGAAAATTATACCTGAAACTATGAATAATACACCAAGAGATAATGCAAATTTTGAAAAGAAAGAAAGCCAGGATCTGATACCAGGTGTAAAGCCAGCAATAGAGTAAAAATTAGAAAGCACATCTACTGACATTCTCTCCATTTGGGCAAGTAAATAGATAGTCTTTCTGGAAAACTTTTCTTTTTTAATTGTATCAAGCATTTAAAACTCTTTTCTCTTTCGAAGAAGGTATTCGAAAAACCAAAAGAACGAGCCCGCGCGCTTCGTGCGGGCTCATCAAATATTCAAATAGAAAATACTATTCAGATCCCTGACTAAACGAACAGAAATCCCCCACCTCTTATTGGTCTCTCCCCTGCGCATATGTACAGTAGAGTGGTTTAGGTCATAGGTGTATGCGTATACTGCATCGCGCTCTGTAGCACTCCACCACCAACCGTAGATATACTGGTAGTGATATCCACCAACGGAATCCCGAAGACCTCCGGGAATGTCCATCATCTGCTCTATTGGCTTCCATTGCCAAACCGGTACCGGATTCTTACCAACCAGTGTCAACACATCACCAGCCTTGCCAACTGCTATCCGTATCCACTTTGATCCATCCCAGTACTGCATATCACCCCTGGCGATCCCAAGAGGAAAGGTACCTGCAACCGTGACCGCCCATGAATTGAATTCACCGCTTCCCGCGCTGTTATCCAATGCAACTGTAGCCGCTCCTGTGTTTTCATTGTACTTAATTATCACACCTTACATCCAGTTTACCGGTGATGCAATGCTGGCTATACGGATTCGCTGGCCAAAACCAAAGGCATTCCGGTTGTTGGCAAGAATGAGAGATATGCTGCCGCTGTTACCAACAGCCAGATTTGTTGTGGATGTTGTGGCAGGGCTGTGACCGGCTTCACCCGGTACTCCTTGAGGACCCGCTGGACCAATGGGTCCGGCCGGGCCCTCAGGACCCATATCACCCACCACGTTCATCGCTACTGTCCATACACCGCTGCTCTTTACCGATACATCTCCGGTGGTGGTGTTCAGGTGGTAGTCTCCATCCTTGCCCAAACTCTCGTTTGGTACACCCGGGCTGCTATGCCATCTGGATGCCGCGCTCTCGATATCATGTGTCAGCAAAATCATCGGCGCAGACGTCCCTCCCTGGAATCAAACGATGCCTCCAGCCCATCATCGGACATCAACGCAACACCGTGAAACGTACCGCTCTTCAGGTGCTTAGTCAGATCAACCTGCACCATTTTTTCCACATCGGTGGTACTGAGCGCCACCACTGCTGCAGCCGTATCGCCTGTTTTGATAGATGCAAGCGGTACATTGTTCTCCGGTGCAGTAATGGCAGATTTCAGCGGATAGTTCTCCAGTGCTCCCGGAGCCTGCACGTGATTTACATACAGAGTCAGCTTTGCTGTTGAGATTTTTGAAAAGTCAACTCCAGTGGTCTGAAATGTGATCCATCCTTTCACCTGCTGGCTTCCACCGTCAACCAGGATCTCCCTAGTTTACAATTTGAATCGGACCGTTTTTCGACATATCAGCGACAGTATTACATATTATTCTCGATTATCTTTCTCAGTTCTGCCTCATTGTTCGAAGTGAGAATTTCCAGATGTCTGGATATTTTTTCGGCAGGCCAATTCCACCATTCTGCCAGTTGAAGGAGGTTTATCAGATTTTCATCAAATCGTTTCCGGATCTCCTTTGCCGGATTTCCACCGACAACTGAATATGGGGCAACGTCTTTCACAACCACTGACCTTGCCGCTATTATTGCTCCATTTCCAACTTTAACGCCCGGCATTATCAAAGAGTCATATCCGACCCAGACATCATTTCCAATTACAGTATCTCCCTTGTATGGCAACTCCTCCATTTTCGGTGTCACCCTTTCCCATCCATTCCCAAAAATTGAAAAAGGATAGGTTGAGAATGCATCAATTTTATGATTCGCGCCATTCATGATAAATTTGACATCACGTGCAATAGCACAGAATTTCCCGATGATCAGCTTATCACCCATAAAAGGGTAGTGGTAAAGAACATTTCTTTCAAACCCTTCAGAATCAACCGGGTCATCGTAGTAGGTGTAGTCGCCAACGATGATGTCAGGATTCTTTATCACGTTTTTCAGATAGCAAACCTGGTCAAATCCCTTCATCGGGTGCTTTTCTGTTGGTTTGGGTCCAATCATGTTATTTGTTCAGGGATCCTTTCTCAATCTCAAATAATGCAGCATCAATAACCCACTGAGGATCTTTATAGCTGCTGTATCTTTTTTCATTGATAAAAAAGGTCGGGGTAACCTTTACTTCTTTGGCTGTACTTTGATTTCTTGCGGCGCTTAACAGATTCTTAAAATCCTGATTCTTTAACAGATACCTCATCTCTTTCCCTGAAATACCTGTCTCTTCAGCCATTTTTACTACATCTTCATCGCTATATCTAAGCTTGTTTTCTCTGAACTTCTGAAACAGTTCCCAGAATTTACCCTTTGAGTTTGCAATTAACAAAGCTAAATCACCTGGCCCCGTTCCAATGGGTATGGCCAGAAGTTTAGCTTTACCAGATAGAGAGCCGACAGTCACACTGTCATACAGTTCACCAACGATCCGTTTGCACATATTGCAGCCTGATGATATGTAGGAGACAATACGGACTGGTGATGATGGCAAGCCTGCCCAGGCTAAGAAAGATGTATCAATTACATGCTTTTCAGTGGTAACAAATCCGTCGTACCTTTTCTCCAATTGTTCCTGTATTTTTGTGCGGTCGCTTTCGCGCTGTACAAGCCAGAGGGAGAAATCATATAAACGTGATGCAATCGGGCATGTACTTTTATCGAGGCAGGATTTCAGAGATGTCCCGCAGCAGTGTTCAATTTTAAATGATGAGACAACCGAATCAAGGAGAGCTGATTGCTGTGGATTCAGATCATTATCAGCAGCAAAAAGCGGAAGAACTGAAAACAGCAGAAACAACCACAAATTTGAAGAATACCTGTACAAATTACTTTCCTTTCATGATGGATTACCTGAAACTATTATAATATATAGTTTCTGCCAAATGCCCGTTATCACTCAAAATGACCGATAATTCTCATCGAAAATGACCGGTTATTCTCATCGAAAATGACCGGTTATTCTCAACCAAAATGACCGATGATTCTCATTGAAAATGACCGACTTTTCTCACTCCTCATTTTCTTTATCCGCAAATCGGGTTATAATCTCTCTCAATATTTTTGCTCTGTTTTTCAAATCAGCTTTACCGACAGACTTTTCTTTTATCTCCTTATCCGCCTTTGCTAACGAATCATTCAGGCTCTTAAGAGAAAGCAATGTGGTTGCCAGACAGAAAAAGCTTTTACAACTCCCGTCATCATAGCTTTCAAGCATGGTCTTGAGAAGACTCATTCGTTTGCTTTGCTGTTTAATAAATGCAGGAACTCCGGATTCTTTTATGGATTTAAGGTTTTGAATAACCCTTCTATGAGTTACAAAAGAATCGACTTCCCCGGTTTCCTTATCGGATTTGGGGCAGGGAAAATCGCTACATACAGCGCAGACCTCCAGGCCCTTTTTCTTAACGCAACAGGTAATAAAAGAACAGGAAGGATGTCTTTTCTCGAAATCCTCACCACAACAACCTGGACATCTTGAGGAGCCTTCGGTATAAAATCTCGGACACAAGCCGCAATCCAGACCGCAGCAGCCTAAAGTGTAATATCTTTTGCTCACGTTTGTTTTTTCCTACTGATGTGTGAAGTGCCATGCTTTGGCCTGTATGTCTTGTTAAACTAATGCATTTTCTGATATTCTCCGGATTGTACATTTGTCACCGGTGATGCTTATTGGGTGATACAATTAATAATATCGGTTCCGGTTTTTGATGGGTCAAGGGAAATAAGTTTTCTGTTACTATTAAGAATATGGTTTGAAATACCCGGTGACTGGAGATGTGGTTTACTGATTTCTAATAGGGAAATGGTGGTATTAGGATTCTGACAGTATTCAAGTGCGGCTGATTTATCAGTTTCTGCGGTATTATAAATACCTGAGCATGCCCAATTCTATTTTCCGTAAACCAATACTTTCATAGGCTTTTATAGCAGTTTCATTTTCATAATTTACTGTCAGATTTATAGCGGAAACACCCTTCTCTTTTGCTATGGATATTAAAGTATTCATCATCTGTTTAAATATGCCAAGTCTTCTGTAATATTTACTTATGATCACATTGTCGATAAAAAGAAGATTGAACTGGTTCTCAAGAACAGGAGGTCTGGTTATGATAAAGGAAATGATCATACCAACCAAATCACCGTCTTTTTCAGCAACAAGCATGATCGCATTGTCATCGTTTAACTTCTGATTCCAGTACTCAAAAGCTTTGGCTTTACACCTCTCTTCCGGTTTATACCATTTTTCATCAAATTGCACATGGAATTCCTGCATTTCAAGCCATAGGGTGAACATTTGCTCGAAATCGTTCGGGGTTGCTTTTCGGATGGTAAGATTGTTCATGTTACTATTCCATTCTCAAGTACTCATAAATAGTAGACATTGAAATACAAAAATAGTAAATACTTAACTAATAATACTCCCACATTCACCTGCAATTGAAGTAATATTTATTTCTGCCTTATACCATTGTTTTTCTTCTCTTAACCATTTTACTTCTTTCGATATGCAAATCAAAACAGGAAAAGAATGTGTATCAAAATCCCATTTAAAGCTACGTGCATGTATAATTTATTAATAAGCATCACGAAATGAAAGTTCCTTTCCTTCTCCATTTTTCATAATAAGCTTACCGTAGTTATTAGTACTACTTCTTTTTTCATCATCATCAACCATTCTGAGAAATAGTGCTAATTCAATGCAAGCTTTTTCTGCTTGCAAAGCAGGTATATCAATTAAAGCTTTCCGTAAATACTCTAATTCCCCCAAAAAATGATCTTCAAGCATTTTTTCAAGAGGTTTTCGTGAGTACGCAAAGGTCATTATTATTGAAATATTCACATATGTTAAACGAGTTAGTGGTGTTGTGAAATTAGACATTGCTGAAATTTGAACTCCATTTTTCTGAAAAACAGTCTGGTAAGAACTTATTTGTCATCTGTTATTTTTTAACCTTAACAATGTATTCTTTGAATACTTCTACCATCTTTGTCATAGCAGAAGTCATAAAGTTAATCATAGTTGGCCAGTCTTCTTTGTTGAAACATCAACATTTTGACATTCTAATTTAATTCGGCAAGCTTTCTTATTATCGAGCCGTTCCCATACAAGATTTTCACCAATTTTCTCCTAAAGCTCCGGGGTTATTTGCAAGCCACTCTTGTAAATGTGCTCCTTCGCTAAAACCTAAATCTTTGAACGATATTTATTCAATTCAGAAATACAGTTCGCACTTCTATCTATGATGTACATATCTTATCTAACCTTTAGAAAGGTGTCTGAAAAAAAATAACGCAAAGAGAATTAGAGTATTAGGTAATAAATATAAAGTTGATATGGGAACTAACTTAAGTCAATGAAAAAAGTAATAAATAGTATATCATTGATAATGCTCTAAATTAGATCAATTTCTTAAATAATAACAGTAAAGGACGAAATCATTTCTCTGCAATGAAGTGATTTTATTCTTTGAATCTCTGTGAAATGTGTGCTATTCAGGTTGTATATTTCATATATGAAAACCTTAATGTTACACATCCACGGCCTCGTCCAAGGCATCGGTTTCCGCCCCTTCATATACAAAATTGCCCTGAATTCCTGCATAAAAGGCTACGTGCAGAACCTCTCTGACTGTGTGGTAATTGCCGCACAGGGGAAAGATGAAGATATTTCAATTTTTATCGAACGTATTAGGTCTGAGGCTCCGGTACTGGCAAGAATCGAAGAGATAACAGTCCAGGAGGTGGAAAGTGAGGAGCTCGGTGAGTTTTCAATAAGGGAGAGTGAAGATTACACCGAATCTGTGACAGATATAAGCCCCGATATAGCTGTTTGTGAACTCTGCCTGAAGGATCTTAAAGAACAGCCACACAGGGTCGATTACCCTTTTGTTAATTGCACTTTCTGCGGGCCAAGGTTTTCCATAATAAAAGGGGTGCCTTACGACCGACCTAAAACCACTATGGCGCCATTCAGGATGTGCCCCAAATGCGCTGAGGAGTACGCTGATCCATCTGACCGCAGATTCCATGCTCAGCCCCTTGCCTGTAACAGCTGTGGCCCGTCGTATACGCTTTACATGATGGACGGGAAAGAGATTACAGGAATAAATGAGATTTTGGAGGCTACAGCAAAGATGCTGGAGAAAGGCTCTGTTGTGGCTGTGAAAGGAATCGGCGGGTTTCATCTTGCCTGTAACCCCTTTATGGAAGAGCCACTGAGGAAGCTGAGAAGTGGGAAAAGACGGGACGGGAAACCGTTTGCACTAATGTTTCGTGATCTGGAGGCACTGAAAGAATATGCGTTTGTCGATGAAGAGGAAGAAAAACTGCTTTTATCAGCGGTGAGCCCTATCGTGCTTCTGAAACTGTGCCGGAAGATGCTTCCAGGGGTGAACAGTGGTCTTAATACTATAGGGGCTATGCTTCCATATATGCCGTTTCACTACATGCTCTTTGAGAGACTTGACATCACGGCACTGGTCATGACAAGTGGAAATATCTCCGAAGAACCGGTTGTGATCAGCAATTCCGAGGCTCTTGAAACATTCAGGGGAATCGCGGATGCGGTGCTGTGCTATAACAGGGATATTTACAACAGAGTAGATGATTCAGTTACAGCGGTTTATGCAGGGCAGGTGGTTACTTTACGCCGCAGCAGAGGCCTTGTGCCGTCACCGGTTAATCTTTCCCAGGATGTCGACGGGATAGTGGCTGTTGGGGCGGAGCTTAAGAACTGTTTTGCAGTAGGAAAGGGGAACAAGGCAATTTTAAGCCAGCACATCGGTGACCTTAAAAACGCGGAAACGCTCTCCTTTTTCGAGGAATCACTGGAGCGTTTCAGGTCTATTTACCGGGTAGATCCTGTGCTTTTTGCCTGCGACAAACATCCTGATTACCTCTCCAGTATCTTTGCACATAAGAGCGGGCTTCCTGTCACCGAGGTACAGCATCATCACGCCCATATCGCATCATGTCTCGCAGAGCACAATATTGACCGGGAGGTAATCGGAGTATCATTCGATGGTGTCGGGCTGGGCGATGACGGAGCAGTGTGGGGAGGAGAGTTCCTTGTCTGTGATCTTGTGCAGTACAGGCGATTTACCCATTTAAGGTATGTAAATCTTCCGGGCGGAGACAGAGCCTCTGTGGAGCCCTGGCGGATGGCTGCAGCGTATCTTTACGATATCGCAGGTGAGGTTTTTTCGAGGGAGTACGGGCAGTTTTTCAAGGGGGTAGATCCTCAGATGCTCGAGGCGGTGGGATTCGCCATGAAAAGGAAAATAGGCTGCCTGTTAACCTCCAGCGCAGGCCGGCTTTTCGATGCGGTTTCCGCACTTGCTGGTATCTGCTCGTTTAACAGCTTTGAGGCAGAGGCAGCGATGAGACTGGAGGGGTATTGCGATGAGGAAAAGAGAATGAATCCCTACGACTGGGAGCTAAGGGAAAGCATCGATATACGTCCTGCAGTGAGAAAAATCTGTGAAGACGTGTTTAGCGGTGTTCCTGTGCCGGAGATTTCAGGACGTTTTCACAGCACCATAATCGATATTATAGAGAAGACCTGCCTGGAGATCCGGAGAAAAACAGGGCTGGATTCAGTCGTTTTATCTGGTGGGTGTTTCCAGAACAGATTTATTTTCAGGTGGGCTAAGGAGCAATTGAAAAAGGCTGGTTTTACGGTTTACACTCACAGCCTGATTCCCTGCAATGACGGGGGGATAGCACTGGGGCAGTTGGCCGTGGCAGCCGGGAGACGAAGCAGGCAATGTGTTTAGGAATTCCTGGAAAAGTTGTTTGGATAAAAGAAATGAAGGCGGGTGTTGATTTCGGAGAAGTGGTTTGTGAAGCCGCTACCCACCTTGTTGAAGATCTTGAAATTGGCGATTTTGTTTTGGTTCACTCAGGGTATATCCTGGAAAAGATGGATATGGATGAAGCTGAGCAGACACTTTCCCTCTTTAAACAGCTTTCGGAAAGTTCCGGTGAGCAATGAATATCCGGGAAGATTTCAGAAATTACCGGGATTGTCGTGCATTAGCTGAGCGTATCCGTGCTGAATCAAAAACTCCAGTTACAATAATGGAAGTGTGCGGGGGCCACACGATGGCTCTTCAGCGCTACGGTATCCCATCGATGCTTCCGGAGACAGTACGTCTTATCTCCGGGCCCGGATGTCCGGTTTGCGTTTCAGATATCCGTTTTATTGACCACGCGGTTGCTCTTGCCCGTAAACCGGAAGTGATCATCGCCACCTATGGTGACCTGATCCGTGTTCCTGGATCTTCATCATCGCTTGAAAAGGAGAGAGCCGCCGGTGCTGATGTAAAGGTGGTGTGGTCGGCACTGGAAGCTCTTGCGATCGCGTCGGCAAACCCTGACAAAAAGGTGGTTTTCCTGGGGATAGGGTTTGAGACAACGACTCCGGGGACAGCTATTGCGGTTATCGAGGCAGAGAAGGCTGCGATTGGCAATTTCTTTGTGCTCAGTTCACACAAGGTGATGCCTCCTGTGATGACCGCGCTTATCGATGAGGGTGTAAAGATTGACGCGTATCTCTGCCCGGGACATGTAAGTGTGATCACGGGAAGCAGTATCTATGAACCGATAGCGGAAAAATACAGAAAACCGTGCGTGATTTCCGGATTCGAGCCCTCCGACATTCTTCAGTCGATATGGATGATTGTAAAGCAGTTCGAGGAAAAGGCCGCCAGGGTAGTGATCCAGTACAAACGCGCTGTTCGTCCAGAGGGAAATCTCAGTGCGCAGGCGATGACAGGTGAGGTTTTCGAGCCTGTTGATGATTACTGGCGGGGGCTGGGGATAATTCCTTTCAGCGGGCTTAAACTGAGGGGGAGATACCGCAGGTTTGACGCTGCAGAGGCAATAGAAGTAGAAGTGGAGAAAACAAAAGAGAGTAAAGGGTGTATTTGCGGTAATATCCTCAAGGGTGTTGCCAGACCTTACGATTGTAAACTGTTTGCAAAGGCATGTACTCCGGACAGCCCTGTTGGTGCCTGTATGGTTTCATCGGAGGGGACCTGTTCGGCTTATTTTCAGTACGGAGATTATGGAAAATAAAGTGATTCTTCTCAACCACGGCAGCGGCGGCCGTCTTACCCATCAATTGATCGATTCCGTTTTCGCATCCCGTTTTTCCAACCCTGTCCTCGAGCAGCGCAGCGATTCCGCAGTGATGAATATCGGGGGTGAGAGGGTTGCCTTTACAACCGATTCCTTTGTGGTCAATCCGTTGTTTTTCCCTGGAGGGGACATAGGCAAGCTCTCTGTGTGCGGGACAGTAAATGATCTGGCTGTAAGCGGGGCGATACCGCTGGCGTTAAGCGCTTCTTTCATTATCGAGGAGGGTTTTCCCTTTTCTGATCTGGAGAAAATAGCAGATTCCATGGCAAAGACTGCTCTTGAGGCCAGTGTATCGATAGTGACTGGTGATACCAAGGTGGTCAACAGGGGGAAGGCTGACAAACTTTTTATTACTACTGCTGGAATAGGATCATTCAGGGATGAGAGGGCTTGTACCGGGAGTTGTGAAAGGGTGAAACCCGGGGATGTGGTTATTGTAAACGGGTTTTTAGGTGATCATGGGATGGCTATTCTGGCTGCCAGGGAGGGGATGACGTTTTCTGCGGATGTAAAAAGTGACTGCGCGGCACTTAATCGGATCATAGCAGATGTGCTTGATAAGACAGATGCGGTTGCGTTTATGCGTGATGCGACCCGAGGAGGGCTGGGAACAGTGCTCTGTGAACTGGCTGAAGATGGGGGAATAGGGATTGAGATCGATGAGAAGGCTCTTCCTGTGCGCAAGGCGGTGAGGGGCATGTGCGATATGTTCGGGTTTGATCCTCTGTTTATCGCCAATGAGGGCAAGGTGGTGATGGTTGTGCGGGAGGAAGCTGCACCGTTTGTGCTGGACATAATGAGAAAGAACCCTCTGGGCAAAGATGCTGCAATAGTGGGGCGAGTAACAGATGAAGCTGCAAAAGTGAAAATGAAAACTGTTGTGGGCGGGACAAGGGTTATAAGCATGCCGGCCGGGGATCAGTTGCCCAGAATTTGTTAGTGTTTGTTATTGGTGCTTTTTTAGGTATTTGGTTTTAGTTTTATGCATGAGCTTAGTATAGTAGAAAATCTTCTAAAGGTGATAGAATCTGCTGCTGCGGAAAATGGGATTTCCAGAGTTACGGGGGTTAATCTTAGAATCGGAAGACTGCGGCAGGTTGTGCCTGAGATGTTTCAATTTGCGTTTGATACGGCAAAGATTGGCACTGTTGCAGAATCTGCTGAGGTCAAGATAAATTTTGTGCCTGCAAAGGCAGTCTGCCGCGACTGCGGGAGAGAGTTTGCTGTGGAGGACAATTTCTTTGTTTGTGAAGGGTGTAATGGTGTTGATGTCGATGTGATAGAAGGTAAAGAACTTCAGATAGAATCGATGGAGGGAGAGTAGATGGAGATAAAGATTGTAAAAAATATCATGGAGGCGGTTGAGGGTGAGGCCCAGCTTGTAAGGGATCTTCTTAAGGAGAAGAGGGTACTGATGGTGAACCTGATCGGGTCACCGGGTTCAGGGAAGACCACACTTCTTGAGAAGACACTTTCCCTTCTGAAGGACCGGTTATCCATGGGGGTAATAGAGGGTGATGTAGCTACTGACAAGGATGCAATAAGGCTTCAGAAGTACGATATCCCAATTGCGCTTATCAACACCGATGGTGCATGTCATCTTGAGCCGGTCACTATCCGCAAGGCGCTTGGAGAGTTTGATCTGGACAAAACAGATATAATCTTCGTTGAAAATGTGGGAAATCTTGTCTGTCCTGCGGAGTTTGATATAGGGGAGCATTTCAAGATTGCCATCTCATCTGTGACCGAAGGTCATGACAAGCCGGAGAAATACCCGCTTCTTTTCAATGAGTGCGGGCTTGTGGTGCTCAACAAAATCGATCTGATCCAGTATACGGATTTTGACAAGGAGTACTATATCTCCAGTGTCAGGAAGCTAAACGGGAAGGTGGATGTACTGGAGGTATCCTGCAGGATGGATCAGGGGCTTGAGGGATGGATTGACTGGCTTACGGGGGCATTTTCAAAGGAGAAAAATTCCTGAAAATGCTGCACAGCCCGGGGGAGAGACCCCGGATGATCTTTTTTATTCCCCTGTGACAGGGGCTCAAACCTTCAAAAGAACAATAAGTCCGCGGTTGGCCATTTCCGTTAGTTCTCCGCCAATGATCTTAGAGGCAAGCTACCTTCTGTGTAGAACATAATAGCCCTGAAGGGGTGAAATATAACAGCCCAGGTTTAACTCGTTAAATTCCAGATTCACCTCGCAGGTGAAATGTTAAACTGCTGAGGCACCTAAGAGGTGATTTTGGAACTTAAGCGCATAAGTCATTTTTTCACCCCGGAGATGATTGAGAGAAAAACTCTTGACCCACGGCAACAGGCACGGTTATTGCATAACTCTTTAGATCCTTTTTGAATTTCACTTAGTTTTCAGCTCATTGCCAAAATCCGCGTTTTTACTGTCAGCTTAGGGGATTGGCGGCTTCAAACAGTTATTAGACTGAAATGTGATCAAAAAGCGCTAAGCAGAACATATTCAGGAGGGCAAAAAGAGATGCAATCCAATTCAATTGAGCAGGTTTTAACACCGGAAGAGGAACTCTCGGTTTCCCAGATTGACAATGAATTCTCAAAATCGGAAAGCAAGACTGAGAATGAAGCGATTTCTCAGGATAATCTCAGGAATTTATGCTGGATAGCGGGTACTCATTTCCCATCGGAGCTGAACCAGGAGGGGATGGTACTTCTGGCTGTCAATCCCCATCTGGGGTTTATCCAGTGGCATATAAACGTCTCTACAGTGGAAAAAATGAGGGAGGAGGAGCGGGAGGCATTTGAACGGGGCTGTAAACTTGTCATTAGAGTATACGATGTAAGCGGCATAGAATTCAACGGGTTAAATGCGGTAAGCCAGTTTGATATCGATATCAACAATTTATCCGGTAATTACTATCTTAATATCAACCGTTCAGAGTGCAATCTTCTGGCTGAGGTGGGTTTCCGTTTCTCCGATAGCCGCTTTCTTGCCTGTGTCCGCTCAAATGTCATGTATTTTGACCGTCCCCGGAGATCCTCCCGTTTTGATTTTTCCGGTTTGTATGTTTCCCACGGTTTCACCAGAATATTTACCGTAGAAAACGCTGTGTGCGGTTCTGTGTTTGACCGGATGAATCGTTCCCTTGAGTATACAGGTAATACTCCGCTTTCAGTGGCGGTTTTTCTTAATGAATCCGCAATAAGTGGCAGCAGTGACCCCCGAGGGCCGATAGCGGATTTTCTGGAGGCGGTACTGGCAAAGTGCAGGATAATGAGAGCGGTTCCATACCTTCTCACTCCCCGCAACAAATTCTGCTACGAAAATGAGGCTCAGTCACTTGTTAACAGGGCAAAGAGCACAAGTAAATCGCTGGTTGACCGGTTTACCCAGATTCACAGCCGCAAATCCTTCAACTGTGTTCAGTGCCATGACTGGTATTCTGCTCCCGCAGCCCTGGAGGTGGCAAGTGTAAACGGACTTCCGATCACAGGGGTCCTGCATTCGATAGAGCTTGAGAGAGCCAATTTTGATCTCAGGACAAGTGTTTCTCAGCAGATAGAATCCTGGGAGAGAAAGCTTATAACCACAGCAGAAAATGTTCTGGTTTCCAGAGAATCAACCAGGCAGACTATCATCCAGCATTACAAAAAAGACCCTGACAGGGTTGTGGTTGTGGCTGATCAGATTGCCAAGGCGCCAGACAGCAGCCGGGACAGGGAGTTTCTCTGCCGTAAGTACGGTCTTAACGATAAAGAACCGATCTTTCTGTTTGCAGGCGAGATGGCTCATCATACTGGAGTGGATCTTCTGGTAAGTGTTCTTCCCGGGATCTGCCATGAATTTCAGCAGGGGCAGTTTGTTTTTGCCGGTGAGGGTTATCTGAAGGGGGAGATGGAGGGCAGGGTGTGGCATTCAGGGATTGCCCACAGGTGCCGCTTTATCGGTGATGTGCCATCGGAGATTTTTGCAAAGCTCATAACGAACTGTGATTCGGTAATAATTCCCGCACGAAGCAAGCAGGGTGGCGGACTGGCGGATATGGCGCTTAAGGCGGGAAAGCCGGTAATCGCTACTCATCAGGCAGGCCTTCATCATCTGGTAAAGCACGGGATCAACGGACTTTTGTTTTATGACAATCCAGGATCGGTTATCTGGGCTCTGAAAGAGATGATCTCCAGGCCGATTCCGGTTCTTCCGCGGACCGCTGATGATCCGGGATTTCTGCAGACTGCTGAATGCATTGCAGCGATGTACATAACCTACTGGGCCTGTGCGGTTGCGATCAGAAGGGGGGTCTACTTTGATTAAGGGTCATCTGGCCATTATACTCCATGCTCACCTTCCATACGTTAGACATCCTGAATACGATAATTTCCTCGAGGAGAGATGGTTTTTTGAGGTAATGACAGAGACTTACATTCCTCTTATCAAAGTGCTTAGCAGGCTTGTGAGAGACAAGGTTCCATTCGAGATCACAATCTCCCTGTCACCGACTCTTATCTGTATGATGGAAGATCCGATTCTTATCCGTCGATACAGAGATCATCTGGAAAAGCTCATCGAACTGGCGGAAAAAGAGAAGGGTCGGACACGTTACAGCGGACATCTTCAGTGGCTTGCCTCCTCTTATCATCAGAACTTCCTTGAAACACGCAGTGTATTTGATTTCTGGGGAGGACGCCTGATCGAGGCTTTTTCCTGGCTTTACAAACAAAAACATGTTCAGCTCATCACAACATCTGCCACTCATGCTGTATTACCGCTGCTGGCTTCAGAGCCAAGGGCTATACGGTGCCAGGTAAGTGAGGGCGTAAAGGCGTTTAAGCAAGCGTTTGGGTTCAAACCCCAGGGATTCTGGCTTCCTGAGTGTGCATACATACCAGGAATCGAGGAATATCTCAGGGAACAGGATATCCGCTATTTCTTTCTGGAATCACACGGAATCGAACATGCAAGTGTACTTCCGCTGCATGGTGTCTACGCTCCTCTCTACACTCCATCGGGTGTGGCTGTACTGGCACGGGATCAGGGGTGTACAGAGGAAGTCTGGTCGGCAAACAAGGGTTTCCCCGGGGACCCCAATTACCGGGAGTTTTATCGTGATATAGGTCATGAGGTTGATTTTGAGTACATCAGGCCATACATGTCAGGAAATATAAGGGTTGATACAGGGATAAAATACTGGCGGATAACCGGCAGAGGGTATCATCATAAGGAGTACTACGATCCTTACCTGGCCAGGGAGAAGGCTGCAGAGCACGCTGCGGTTTTCATGAACAGACGTGCGGATCAGATCTCCCATATCGCATCGACGATGGGGAGCGGGACGCCACTGGTGGTGGCTACTTTTGATGCGGAGCTTTTCGGGCACTGGTGGTTTGAGGGGCCTCAGTGGCTCGATTTTCTGATCAGAAAGGTGGCTTACGATCAGAATGATTTTTCCCTTATTTCACCGCTGGCGTATCTCAATCTTCACCCTGTTCATCAATATGGTGTGCCTGGTATTTCCAGTTGGGGTAGCAAAGGTTATTTTGATGTCTGGTGCAACGGCAAAACCGACTGGGTTCTGACACAGGTATACGAGTGTATAAGGCGCATGGTAAAGTTGTCAGAATCAGGGGAAGCACTCTCCGCTCGTCGTCCTCTGGTTAAACGTGCTTTGAACCAGTGTGTAAGAGAACTTCTTCTGGCTCAGTGCTCAGACTGGCCGTTTATAATCACGAACGGAACAGCGGAACAGTATGCGTCAAGGCGGATCCGTGATCATGTCAGCAGGTTTCATTTTCTGGCAAACGGAATAGAAAACAACAGCCTGGAGGAAAATGATTTGTCATCATTGGAGCTTCTGGATTGTATTTTCCCAGAGGCCGATTACCAGGTGTTTACTTAATAGTGTTTAAACAAGGAAGAACAGTTTCATTTTACAAAGGAGTTTTGATATGCGGATAGCCATGTTGTCGTGGGAGTCGCTTCACTCGGTTTCACTGGGTGGAGTAGCAGTACATGTCACTGAACTCGCCGCGGCACTTGAACGTAAAGGACACGAGGTGCATGTCTTTACAAGGATGAGATGGGCCGGGGACTGGATGTACGACAGGATTCACGGTGTGCATTATCACAGGGTTCCCTATACTGGTGCGCACGACATAGTTGATGATGTGAACAATATGTGCCGGGCCTTTGTGGATGCTGTTTTTCATCAGGAAGCCTACATGGGTGCGGGATTTGACATAGTTCATGCGCATGACTGGATGTCATCAAACGCGATGGTCTGGATAAAGCAGGGGAGAGGGCGTAAAGGAATTATCACGATGCACTCCACGGAGTATGGAAGGTGCGGCAACAATTTTTACGGCGGCTCATCTCAGAGAATTATGGACCATGAACGTCACGGCACTTACTGTGCTGACAAGGTGATAACTGTTTCGCAGTTGTTAAAGAATGAGATCCAGTGGATTTACAATGTTCCGGACTGGAAAGCATGTGTTGTGGCCAATGGTATCTCCTACCATTCTTTTGACGGATGGATAGATCCCGGGCAGATAAAAGGGAGATACGCTATCGGACCTGTTGATCCGACTGTGCTTTTTGTTGGCAGGATGACCTCGCAGAAGGGACCGGATCTGCTTGCACGGGCAATTCCCTATGTCCTGCGCTATTATCCCAATGCCAAGTTTGTCTTTACAGGTGAAGGGGACATGAAGGGCGGAGTGGAGCATATGGCCCGCAGCATGGGTGTGGCGCATGCATGCCGGTTCTATGGAGTGTTTCCCCGCGGTGACCTGATTGATCTTTACCGTGCCTGTGACTGTGTTGTGGTTCCAAGCCGCAATGAGCCTTTCGGAATAGTAGTTCTTGAGGCCTGGGCGGCGGGAAAACCGGTCATAGCGACTCACAACGGGACCGAATTTGTGTGGCACGATGTCAATGGGTTCAAGGTCTATCCCAATCCTGAGTCAATTGCCTGGGGTATTGGTTCTCTTTTCGCTAATTTCGAGCACGCGCGGTGGATGGGAAGCAAGGGGAGAGAAGCTGTGGAGAATTCGTTTTCCTGGGATACGATTGCGGAACAGACTCTGGGTGTTTACTGCAGTTAATTTGCGTTTACTACCTCCTTCGATGCCGCACAGGGCTGGAAATGTTGCTTTGTGCGGCATTTGATTTTGGAGAATGCGTACAAGATTTTTGGGATAAAAGTATAAGAATCTGGTAGGGGCCGTGTCCTGCCCACCTTCGCGAAGCCTTACAACAGTGCGGCTCTCCTTCGTAAAATCGCTATTTCTACAACCAGTCAAACTTACTCCGTGAAAAGCTACGGTGGAGCGGGGGCCCCTAAAACCCCCGCTGAAGGTAACGAATCATTATTCATGCCGGAAGACCGTCATGGGCAGGACTTCCCACGTGACAGTTGTTTATTAGTTTATTATAAGAACACTTTTCTTTCCACGTCGTTTATGCAAAAGCAGGAATCCAGAAATAATCTATCCTTAATCACAATTCAGATTCTTATCCGGAATACAATAATCGTTTCTTCTTCCATCAGTAAAGATTAAGAAGCCAACCAATCTTACCCAACTCGTAACAGTTTCCCGCAGGGCACTGCATTATGTCAACACAGAGGGGTGGCGTAAGATCCGCCTACACTAAGAAGCTACGGCGGGAAAATCCTGCGTCTTCTGCGGGCTGAAGCCAGGGGGAGACTTCACCCGCCTTATCTCTTAAAAGAAATAATTTCCACACTGCAAATAAGGAAAAAAGATTGTGTAATAAAAGAAATTGTGTTCAGCTCTTTTCGGTTTCTTTCGATTTTATAATATCTACCCGATCTTCTCAAATTCCTCTCTGTCTTTCAATATCGGGAGAATAAATTCCAGAGCCCTCTCTAAATTTTCACGAGCTCTCTCTGATATCTCTTCCCGCAACTCCCACTCATACCCTTTGATTTCCATAATAAAACAGAGCGGATGCTTGTCATAGAGTTCATTGCAGAGAGCGACAACCGATGAGGGGTGCATGGAATGGGTAGTGAAGCTTACCTCTGGGGCAGGGGAGAGGCGCTTGAAGCTGAAACTTTCAGGAGAATAGGAGGCATCGGTAAAAATCACGATATCAAATTCAGAGATAAGAAGCGCATCTTCAGCATTAAGCTGGTAGTTGCTTTCAAATGACATGTCCGGAAGATTGAGTTGTTCCAGTTTCTCCGAAAACAAAATCCCGAGCGCATCATCACTGCGCCCGGGATTTCCAAACCCATATATCAGAATAGAAGAATTATTGGTTATCAATATTCCTTGATCCTTCACATAAGAGGTTATCCTGGTGATCGAAGATCGACACCTTGAGAGGCATCTTGCCCATAGCGTGTGTAGCACAGCTCAGGCATGGATCATAAGCTCTGATTACCACTTCCACTCCGTTGAGCAGACCCTCTGTGATTTCCGGCTTTCCGGAGATTGTGTTCTGTGCAACCCAGGTAACAGCCCTGTTCATCGGCTCATTGTTGTTGGTCGTTGAAACGATAAGATTGCACATAGTAATCTGATCATCGTCATTTACCCTGTAATGATGGAACAGTGTACCGCGAGGTGCTTCCAGGAGTCCAACACCCTCTCCTGTCCTCTTTCCTTTTCTCACCAGATCTGTACTCTGCAGGTCAGGATCATTAAGCAGTATTTTCATCATTTCAGCGGCATGCAGAATCTCGATCAGCCTTGCCCAGTGTGTATGCATTGTAGAATGGTTGGGCTTGCCTTTTGTGTATGCCTTGTAAATTTCAAACTCTCTCTGTGCCAGAGGCGTGGGAATGAAATCACAAGTGTTAAGTCTTGCCAGAGGTCCGACTCTATACCAGCCTTTTTCTTTCCCCAGAGATTTTATATAGGGAAATTTCATGTAGCTCCAGTTTCTGACCTCTTCGCCGATATAGCTCAGATAATCCTGGCTGTCTACCATGTCGAAGATCTTGTTCCCTTCGCTGTCGATAGCTCTGAGTTTTCCATGGTAAAGATCCAATGCTCCATCTTCTCTGACAAGGCTCATGCAGCTAGAGGGATAAGTCGCATAACTGTCGATAAAGTCCTTGTTTTTAGCATGGTAAGCTTTAAAGAAATCCACTGTGGCCTCTGCCCACTGGATCATCTGGTCGACATTGGGGATCGCTTTGCCATCGAGAAAATAATCCCGCTCGGCTATGGAGAGATTCTTGTTGATTCCACCGGGAATAGCGCCTGTTCCGTGGATCTTTTTTCCGGCGGTGGCTTTAATAATCTCCTGGCCAAATTTGCGCATCAAAACACCCCTGACGGCCAGGTCTTTGTGATTGAGCGCGACTCCTATCACATTGCGAATCTCCGGATCTGCATCGATACCGAAGAGAAGATCCGGGGAAGCAAGATGGAAGAAGTGAAGAGAATGGGACTGAAATATCTGCCCATAATGCATCAGACGACGCATCTTTTCACCGGCAGGGGAGAGACCATCAGGCCCGACTCCTATAACCACATCGATAGCCTTGGCAGCGGCAAGGTGATGGCTCACAGGACAGATTCCGCAGAGACGCTGCACAAGTACCGGAGCTTCCCAGTAGGGACGCCCCTGGACGAATCTTTCGAAACCTCTGAACTCTACTATATGCAGCCTGCTCTGAGTGACTTTGTTGTTATCATCGAGGTGGATAGTGACTTTACCGTGTCCTTCAACCCTGGTAACAGGTTCGATAGTAATTTTCTTGGACATTTTTGCTCCAGTTAGATCAGTCGTATTTTAAAGTTTCATATTCGAGGTTAAGTGGTTTTCCGGCCAGAAGCGCTGTTAGCGCATCCCAGATCAGCTCCGCTCTTGGAGGACATCCCGGAAGAAAATAGTCGATTTTCACAATTTCGTGACAGGGATAAACTCTGTCAAGGATAATAGGAAGCTCGGCGTCACTGGGGATGATCGTGTCATCAACCGTCGGACTTTTCAGATATGCTTCCTCAAGACATTCTCTTACCGGAATACCATTTCTCATTGCCGGCAGTCCACCCATGAGAGCACATTCACCGCAGGAGACAAGGATTTTGCAGTTTTTACGGAACTGCTTCAGAACGTGCACATTCTCATTATTGCAGCATCCACCCTCGATGATTCCAATGTCGCATGGACGAGAGAAGGTCTTTATATCGGTTATGGGTGATTTGTTGAAATCGACAAGCTCGATCAGATCGAGTATCTTTTCATCGATGTCAAGTATTGACATGTGACATCCGAAACAGCCTGCAAGTGAGGCGGTGGCGACTAAAGGTTTCTGCATGATTATTTCTCCTCCGGGACTTCCGCGTTTTGATGCTCGATATCGTACCCGATCGGTTTCTTTTCGAATTTTCTTTCTCCGACAGGTATTTTGAAACCATTCTCTTTTTTCAACAGCGCACCGACAGGGCAGATATCAGCCGCCTTCTGTGCCTGTTCATCAGAGATATTTGCGGCAAGTTCCGTATCTATATTTACAGTCATCTTGAAACCGCGTTTCTTTACTGCAAAGAGACTCTTTCCATCTTTGTCCTTAATAGCTCTGATACATCTTCTGCAAAGAATACAGCGGTTATGATCCATCATCAGCTTGGGATTGGAAGCATCGATATCCCGTGTCGGGAACTGATAGGGATAACGGGGAACCAGCATGCCAAAACGGTATCCAAGTGCCTGGAGTTCGCAGTTTCCTGATTTTTCGCATGCAGGACAGTAATGATTTCCCTCTACAAACAGAAGTTCAATTATCTGTTTGCGCAGGTCTTTCAGTTCCGCGGTATCGCACTCGACTTTCATTCCGTCGGTGACCGGTGTCGTGCAGGCAGTCATCATCCTGCCGTTTACCTTTACCGTACAGACACGGCAGGAGCCCCTGGGAGTAATTCCATCGACATGGCACAACGTAGGGATAAAAATGCCGTTGGCTTTTGCCGCTGCCAGGATAGAGGCACCCTTTTCAGCGGTACACTCTTTACCATCGATTGTAAATTTTACGTTTTCACTCATATATCTGCACCTTACAGTGAGGGTTTTCTGCCTGCGACCGCGCAGGATTGCGCTTCCGCGGCTGTGAGATTGAATCCGGAATCAAATCCGGTGTCTTTTCGAATAAGATTTACATACAGATGACGGAAATTTTTCAGGGTAGAACGAATAGGGTTAGCTGCTGTCTGTCCCAGTCCGCATCTGTTAGCCGGCATTATCGATGACCACTGTTCCAGATCACGCAAATCCGCGGGAACACCGGTTCCGCTGAGTATCTTTTGCAGCTTCTGTTTCAGAAGCACCGACATATAGCGGCATGGTGCGCATGCCCCGCAGGATTCATCGATAAAAAACTCGGTAAAATTCAGGACTACATCTTTGAGAAGATTCCTGCTGTTGTTGAAAATTATTATGGAGCCGCCTGTAGAGAGATCCTCATAAGCCAGCGTTCTGTCGAAATCATCGGGACCAATGCAATAGCCCGAGGGACCTCCGACCTGTACAGCCTGCACATCTTCAGCTCCCACCATTTCCAGGAGATCATGGATGTTAAAGCCCCACTCCACTTCATAGATACCCGGGAACTGACAGTCACCCGATATGCTTATCACTTTTGTTCCGGCTGACTGGGCAGTGCCAAGCGCGCGATACCAGTCGCTGCCGTTGAGAACTATCTTGACTACTGAACAGAGCGTTTCCACATTGTTTATTACTGTGGGGGAGTCAAGATACCCCTTTTCCGCCGGGAATGGCGGCCTGTCACGGGGTTCTCCGCGTTTTCCCTCTGCGGATTCTATCAGCGCAGATTCCTCTCCGCAGACATAAGCGCCTGCTCCAAACTGGATCCGGATATCGAAATCGAATCCATCTTTGCCGCCGATGCTTTTGCCAAGCAATTTTTTGGCGCGCATCTCTTCAAGCACTTTTTCCAGAAATTTTTTCAGATACCTGTATTCAAATCTCAGGTAAAGAATTCCCTGAGTGCTTCCCACTGCATAACCCGCGATAACCATACCCTCAAAAAGCTGGTTGGGGTATTCGGTAAGAATGACCCTGTCTTTAAAAGTTCCCGGCTCACCCTCATCGGCATTGCAGAAAACGTAGCGGTATGTTCCTTTTGATTTGCGGCAGAATTCCCATTTAAGACCGGTTGGGAAACCTGCGCCACCCCGTCCCCTTACTCCGGATTTTTTGACAAGAGATATGATTTCCTCAGGAGAGGAGTTGATCATTTTCTTTATAGCGTCACCTGGAGTATAATCTGAGAAAATTACAGGGCCTTTTTTTCTGATATTATTTGTAACTGTTGATTTGAGAAGTTCTGATGCGTTATTGCCGTCTCCCAGACCGTCAGTCTGTAGTTCCTCAACACTTTTTCCCATCCTCATTCCCTTTACAAGCTCCTTTACTTTGTAAGTAGTGAGCCTGGGGAAGACGATTCCGTTTATAAGAGCGGCGGGTTCCTGATCGTTCATCCCTATACAGGATGTGTTGAACAGGCCAATAAGACCATCGGGTGATACCTGGTCTATCCCGCATCCGGCTTCTTCCTGGAATGCCTTGACAACCTGATCATAGCCGAACATCTTAGCCACTACACTGTTATTGAGGTAAACAGTGTACTTTCCTCTTGGTTCTGAGGAGAGAAAGTGGTAAAAAGACATGGTCTGTTCGACGTCTACCTCGGAGATATTAAGTTCGGAGGCGATTTGTTTTCTGAACTCACCTGAGATGCAACCCAGTTCTGATTGACAATCCAGAAGGATATCCATCAGACGAGTAGGGTCAGCATTGTATTGCCTTATGATCCTGGAAAGAGAGGAGTTCATAACCGTTTCACCTTTTCTGGTTGAGGTGCATCGGGACCGAGTTCAAGAATCTTCAATTGAAAAATATATATATGGACATTCCAGAACATAAAAATAATTAATGAACGGTTTTGAACAAAAAAATAATGATCGAGGAATCAAAAAGCGGGAATCTAATTGGAATTTCCGCATAATATTGAACCAAATTTCACAAAAACTGATAAGAACTACGGAAACGGGGCAAAGGATATTGCGGGTTTGTGAGGGGGCGGGTTTTTAGAGGGTTTAGAACTCTATTTCACCCCGGAGATGAGGCCATCGGCGGCGTTCGCCGCGTTTTTCGGCGGCATTAATGCCGCCTCTGGCCAAAAAAAGCCCGGTTAAACCGGGCTTTTCTTCTATGGAGGCGCCACTAATCACGTCGATCTGCTATGTCCGGTTTTTAACAACTCTAGAAGAGGCTCTAATTCCACGATGGCAATCCCGGTTGCATAATCCGACATTGCATAGGGGAGAATCAGATTTTCCCGATGGATTAATGCCCCGCAAGTGTAAACCACATTGGGAACATACCCTTCCCGTTCGTTAGCACCAGGCATAAGAAGCGGTTGGTTGAGACGTCCTATCACTTTTCGGGGGTCTTCGAGATCAAGAAGAACTGCACCAATACAGTATTTACGCATAGGTCCCACTCCATGGGTGAGTACAAGCCATCCTTCTTTTGTCTCGATGGGAGGTCCGCAGTTGCCGACCTGCACAAACTCCCAGGGAAAAGTGGGTTTTAAAAGCGGAATCATTTCATACCAGAAATGGATATTATCAGAAAACATTATAAACAGGTTTTCATTATCCTGTCTGGAGAGCATAACGTATTTATCATTGAGTTTTCTGGGAAACAGGGCCATTCCTTTATTCTGGACCGCTTTACCGTTAAGGGTGATTATCTTGAAATTGAGAAAATCCTCAGTCTGCATCAGCTGGGGCAGTATTGTTTTCCCATCGTATGCTGTGTAGGTGGCATAATAGATCTGACTTCCGTCATCATTTTTAAACTGCACAAATCTTGCGTCCTCAATGCCGTTCTGCTCGCTTGGCCCGGTGGGGAAAATGATCCTTTGGGAGATCCGCTGTTCAGGCAGAAAACGGAGTTCGTAATTGGATTTGGCAAGCCAGATCATTCCATCACGGGTAACAAGAGCTGTCTGGGAACGCCTGTGACTTTCATGCCTCTCTTTTTCAATCTGAACTGTCAACTCATCTAATGTGAAGGGATCATCTAGCCTTTCCATCAACGATTCGGAATAACTGTTTAAAACTCCCATCTCATGCAATTTCTGGCAGAAGAGAGCCTTATCATAGTGGGAATTCTCGATTATTTCCGGTGGAGTCACAAAACGTGTTGGATCGGTGATATCTATATTGAGATCTTTGTCGATCACACCCATTCTGAAAGTTATTGATGAGATGTGCCCTTCACCGGTGGCACGCAGGCTCATGATGAAACGAAGGGAACCCTCCGGGAGCCCTGACTGGTCGGGATGAGGGACTATGGATGGATTAAATAGAGCGGCACATTCAAACGCGTATTCACTTGTAAACATCGAGCCAATGAGAAGCTTGCGCTCCTGGGATGGTTCCAGATCGGTAAACATGCAAGGACGGACCATCTCAAAATGTCGCCCGAAAATTTTCTTAATATCAAGATGTCGTCCCGAAAAATCATCCAATACGCTCTGAATCTGTATTTTTACTGTTTCCTCAGGAAGAGAGAGTACCCGGGAGATGATTTTCATGACTCGGTTTTCATTTTGTGGAATGAAGGGCCGGATAAGTACTCTTGATGGATCGGGAGTAATACGGATCCGGGTTCTTTTTACTTCTAATGTGTTTGGTTTCATAAAGCAGATAAAGAACGCTGCAAAAAAATTACGCAGCAAAGAACAAGAGAAAAAAGAGTATAAAAATATATGTCTGAAGGAAGCCATCACAAGGAATTATATTATTGGATGTCTGTGATGTTTTTCCACAGAATCCCCAGATAGTTTGTTTTCCAGGAAAATCACATGAGAACTGGTCAAAAGCTGCGTAATCTGATACATACTGCTTTATTTACTATTAATGATGAACTGCATTACCGCAGTTTCTATATACTTACTATCATTTCAGTTCTCTTTGTGATTATGCTCCGCGGATGTTTCAGCAGTGATATGTTTGTCAATGGACAGAGAGTTGATTCTGTGACAATGGGGTGGCATGCCTCACTCTGGGCTTTTCATCTGATATCAGCCGCTGGTGTTCTTATCGCGGTTCTCCTGTCGATGAGGGTTTTCAGGCGTGACAGGGAAAACGGAATGGCTGTTTCTGTGTTGTCAAAACCAGTTAGCAGAATCCAGTACGTTTCAGGTAAAATTACCGGGATTTTTCTGCTCTCATACGGCTTTACATTTATCCTGCATTTTTCGGTTTACCTTATTATGCTTTTTAATACCGGCGGCCGTATTGCCTGGTTTCTTCCGGCATCGATGATTGTTGCGTTTAACATCTTTTTTGCAGTGGTGTCTGTCTCTTTTTTTGCGTTTCTAATGCCAGATGTAATTGCTGCGCTTCTGGGAATAGGGATTGCGGTAATCAGCTTTGCAATGGATTCTTTTTACGCGTTGGCACAATCCCAGGCTGCAAGATCTATCATTGGTATGCAGGAAGAGATCAAGACATCATTATGGGTGATGTTATGGCCGAAACTGACAGCACTTCAGTACTATGCCACATCTCTTATTCAGGATACAGTTTTCAGGAGCTCAAGCCCCGTTCATCCAGCACTGAATGTAGCCCTTTACAGCGCAGGTTTTTATCTGTTTCTGGTATGGAGATTTGACAGAGAAGAGATTTTCTGACTATCTGTAACGTTTCCTTATCTCCTTCATCTCCCTGTAGATTTCGAGGTAGTGCTCTTTTCTGAAATCTGCTATTTCGTTTTCCTTGATCAGCTTGTCGACCACACAGCCAGGTTCTCCGCCATGAATGCAGTTGTTATACCTGCATTGGCCTATTCTGCATTCCAGTTCAGGGAAATAGTTTATCACTTCTTCTTCGGGAACTGCTGGTATGTTTACGAAAGATAGACCCGGTGTGTCTGCCACATATCCGCCTTCTTTAAGAGGGAAGAGAGAAACATTGGTTGTGGTGTGAGTACCTCTTCCGGTACTTCCTGAAACATCTGCGGTACGAAAACTTTTCTCAGGGATAAATTTTGACAATAGTGAGCTCTTTCCTGCTCCTGACAGGCCGGAAAATGCAGAAATGTGATTTTTGCAGTGCTCCACAAGCTCTGCAAGCCCTTCACCAGTAACTGCTGAAGTCCAGAGTGTTGTGTACCCGATTTTTCTGTAGATGCTGGAAAAAGACTCCAGTTGACGCTGTTCATCACTGTTCAGGAGGTCGATTTTATTGAATACAATGTGTGCCTTCAATTTATATACCTGAGCAGAGAAAAGGAACCTGTCAAGGGATTTGAGATCGAGCGGAGGGGCTTTAAGAGTAAAGATAAAAAAAACCTGGGAGAGATTTGCTACGGCCGGTCGCCTGAGAAGACTGCTTCGCTCATGAACCCTGGTGATAATCCCTGTCAGGGGTTCCTTGTTTATGATTTCCAGATCTACAAAATCACCTGTGTAAACCCTGGTCTTCTCCTTCTTTAAAGTACCCTTGATTGTTGAGCGAACCAAACCCTCGGAAGTATCCACAATCAGATAGTTTTTCTGTTCCTCTGTCACTCTTCCTGAAATTGACATATTTCTCTACTATGCGTTATTCCTGTTTTTTGAGTTTATCAGCACCTCATCCAGTGTTCGGGCTTCATTCGGGACCCGTACAGTGTCATATTGTCTGTGGAAAATAAAAAATACCAGATAATCTTCGGAAGGTCATATTTATTTTTTACAATAATCAGAGCAAATTGAAACGAGGTCAGGCCTGAAATGAAAAAACTCTATTTCGACATCCTGTGTGGTGCCAGCGGTGATATGATTCTTTCATCCCTTATTGATCTGGGCTATCCACTTGAACATCTGAACGATTCCCTGGCAAGACTTTCTGTGGAGAAGATTAGTATAACTGCAGAGAAGACAACCCGTAACGGGATTCAGTGCACTTTCATTGATCCGAAATGGGAGCAGGCAAGCCAATACAGGCATCTCCACCAGATTCTGGAGATAATAAAGTCGGGGAATTTCAACGGGAGTGTTTACAGAAGATGTGAAGTCGTCCTTAACAGACTGGCAGAAGCGGAAGCGGCAGTTCATGGTATCTCAAAAGAGAGGGTGCATTTCCACGAAATAGGG
The DNA here is from genome assembly GCA_012523595.1 of Fibrobacter sp. Lineage (NCBI taxonomy): Bacteria > Pseudomonadati > Fibrobacterota > Fibrobacteria > Fibrobacterales > Fibrobacteraceae > Fibrobacter > Fibrobacter sp. Next base: position 3,843 of record JAAYIG010000245.1, on the reverse strand, counting down.
GCTGTTGATACCATAATCGATATACTGGGTGTCAGTCTGGGGCTTGAATACCTGGGAATAGAGGAGATTACCTATTCTGTACTGACAGATGGGCATGGTACGATCAAGGCGGCTCATGGAGTGATGCCGGTACCGGTTCCGGCTACTTCACATATGATTCAGGGATTGACTCTTAAAACTCTCGATATTGAAACCGAGCTGCTGACCCCCACTGGTGCAGCTCTTCTGACAGCTCTTGGGAAACAGTTGCCTGTAATGGAGGAGGGCAAACTCATTAAAACGGGATATGGATGCGGCACGAAAGTATTTGAGAATTATCCGAATCTTCTGCGGGTAAATCTATATGAATCAGATGACAAGGTGATTACAGGCGATTCCGTTTACCTTATTGAGACGGACATGGATCATATCTCTGCGGAGGTGATGGGACATGTTGCAGGGAGGCTTTTTGAGAGCGGGGCGCTTGATGTCTCCTTTACACCGGTTTACATGAAAAAGGGGAGACCCGCCTACCGGCTCACTGTCATGGCTTCAGACTCAGATTACCGGAGATTAATCGATCTGATCATAATCCACACCAGAACTCTTGGTGTGAGGGTACAGCGAGTTCAGCGTGTGCTTGCAGCAAGGGAGAATAGGGAAAGAGAATTCATGGGGATGAGAACAGGAGAGAAGGTTTGTACCTATAAGGGGTATTCTTTTTCAAAGTTGGAGTATGATGCGCTTGATAACCTTTCTAAAAGTACGAATGTGCCGCTTATAGAGCTCATGGAGAGGTATGTAAAAGAGAAAGAATAAGGGACAGGCAAATACCGGATATGTTCTATTAGAAAAATACATTCAATTGTAAAGAACTGGGACTGAATGTTAATTGTAGTCTTCTGCCGTATTCGGCCGACTTGCGCTTGCCGATAGATGACAATACTGCTCCAGCGACTGTCATGGAGAACCGACACCCAAACCGACTTCACCCAAAACCATCTGAAAATATCCATCGGGAGAAATTTTATCACTATCCCAGTATTGGTCATCTTTGATCATTTTATTAAGTCCGTATGCAAAAAAGTATAACCCTGGAAAATCGATACCTATTCCGCTGAACAGAAGAGAATAGCCGGTTGCTTTTATTTTAGTAAAGGAGGAAAATTTGTTTTCAATCTGTTCACGGGTGTAATTGCCAGAGTAAACAGAAGTACTTAACTTGCTTCCGGAGCGGAAGAACCGCTGTACTTCATGACAGGAGATTACTATGAAAGATAGAGGACTTGAGAGGCTTGGGTGTGATAAATGGGTTCAGGACACAATCGCCGACCACATTAGAGATGATTTTTATTCTTAAATTTGACCAGGATGGAATCGACAGAGACAGTTCCGTACAGAGTTAATTTATTTGTAAAAAAAATTGAACAGCATCATATCAAACCAACATCACAACAAACCTTTTTAGCTTGAAAGGAGTTGTATGAAAACAATACGACGAGCTTGTGCTGAGGATGCTGGGATTATTTTGCCGCTTGTACGGGAATACTGGACATTTGAGGAAATTCAAGGCTTCCAGCCGGACCTTATTAAAAGCCAGCTTGTTCACCTGTTATCCAAGTCTGCTTTAGGTGCTGGCTGGCTTGCATTGACAGAGCCCGGTGCAGCAGGTTATCTGCTTGCTGTCTATGTGTTCAGTCTCGAGAATTTTGGAATGACAGCAGAGATCGATGAGTTTTTTGTTCTTCCACAGTACCGGAAACAGGGCACAGGTAAAGCATTGCTTGAGACTGCAGCGGTACTGTATATCTGAATAGAAAAGGAGATAATTCAATCATGGATATGGGACAATTTGAAGAACGGTTCCAAAGTCAGATGAGATTTCTGATCGAGGTGGATAAGGTCAAGAGCATTTTCCGCAGGACAAGGATATTTCACGATAAAAGATATGAAAACGATGCTGAACATGCATGGCATATGAGCCTTATGGCTCTTATGCTGAGTGAATATTCAAATGAGAGCATTGATGTACTGAAGGTAGTAAAGATGGCACTGATTCATGACCTGGTTGAAATTGATGCCGGCGATACGTTTTTATACCAGGAGAATCAGGAAGATAAGGCAAAGAAAGAATTGGAATGTGCTGAGAGGGTATTTGGATTGCTTCCTGATGACCAGCGCGATGAATATCTGGCTTTGTGGAAGGAATTTGAAGCGAAAGAAAGCGCTGAGGCAAAATTTGCCGGTTCACTGGATCGTCTGGGCCCGGTGATGCAGAACTATCTCGATCACGGACATGCCTGGAAAATGCACCACGTGACATCAGACAGAGTATTGGGTGTAAATAAACAGATTGAAAAAGGGTCAAAAAAAATCTGGGAATTCGCCGAATCTCTGATAACAGAAGCTGTGAGGAGTGGAGATTTGGAAAAGTGAGTGATGGGAATTTGCCTCCGATAAGAGAATAAAAACCCGGAGCGGATGGTTAATGTATACAAGAAAATTGCAATTATAAATACTTTTACTACTGCATTCCTCATTTATTTAGATTAAAAATAATAGGAATACCATAATCCAGGAAAATGGAGGCAGTATTGAGAAGGTTGTTTTCTATTATACTTGTATCAGTAATTTCCGCCTGGTGTTTTGATGAACTGGTGATTAACTCGAGAGACGATCTGATCAATGCCAGGGTGATTGCTATCGGCACTATTGAGCCGGCTGAGGAATTCAATGGTGTTCAGAGACAGGAAGTTTATATTGAGCAATTCAGAGATATATTAAAAAAAGGCATAAGCAGTTGCGGTTACACTGTTATAGATTCTGCCCAGATTGAAATTGAACCTGATCTGCTGATAAGTGGAAAGTTTCTGGTAATGGAGAACGGGGATGCCAAAAAGCGGGTCAATTTTGGATTCGGGCCGGGGAGGTCGGGATGCAAAGTCTATTTGAAAGCAGTGGTGCCTCAGAATGGAAAGATTGTATTTGAATTGACTGATCAAAGGTCATCGCTAAGAGGTGAACATGTAGATGAGCTGGCAACAAATGTGGCTGAAGAGGGGCATGACATTGTTAAATTTTTCCGGGAGTTGAAGGCTGGGAACGAACAGGTCCCCAAGCAAAATTTCTCTTGTTCTGACCTGGAAAATAAAAAGGTAGCTTATTGTATGCTATATGTGGATCAGAAGCGGGTGACAGCCAATATTCTGAATGCTGAGCTTCAGAAGATGTTTATGAAAAAGAAAATCCCTGTTGAGAGGATTGATTTTAAAACTGAAACAGATTTCAGGAAGATCTATGCTGAGAAGCTGGAAGGAACATCTATTGTAAAAATTCCGGAAGAGATTCTGGTACAACTGAAGTCTCAGTCAGTCGATTATCTGATACTGATGTACAACATAAGCGATCAACGTCCAAGTGCAAGAGTAACACGGCATATTAGGTTTGATAACGGGATGAGAACCGAAATTCTTGGAAAGGCAAACAAATTTTCGAATATCTACTGTAATCTGAGATTGATAAATATTGAGGAGAATTCATCCAGACTTGTTGCTGACTTATTGGCAGATGATGAGGAATGCGATGATGAGGTGGTAGATTGCATGGTCAATATGATTTATAATTCCATAAGTGAGCATAATGGTAAGAAGCCGGTTCCATGTTTAAAAAAGAAGAAATGAAACCTGCTCCTCTGTAAACAATACCTGATTCCGGTATTATACTGTATAAGTAAATTGTCAGAGCCTGAAAAGGATGGCAGGGGTTGAGATTACTGTGGTTGCATAGACTGCTTTGTCCAAACAATCCCTTTATGCTGTGCATCTTTGATATAATGCTCAAGATCAGCTTCACTCAGAACAGTGC